>CAZJUB010000036.1:0-21153 GCA_964549075.1 uncultured archaeon
CTTGTCATCAAATTCAAAATTCTTAGGATGTTTCTTAACTCCTGCTTCTTTTCGATCTTTTATTGCGTGAAGATCATCAAAATCCAATTTAATTTTATTTCTTACATCTGTTGATTTAGCTAGTTTTACTGCCCTTATTGTTGCATCTTCAATGCTCTCATTTGTTAGTTCTGGTGTAAAACTATATCCTGGTGTACCTTTATAATAAGCCATAATACCAATACCTTTTCGATGAAGTGATGATGATGTTTTGATAATATCATTTGTAAGATTTATAGTTGTTAATTGTAAATCATCATATCTAGCTTCAATAAATTCTCCACCAAGTTTCTGACCTTTTTCAACTGCTTCATGTAAGAGATCAAAAACATATTCTTTTTCCATTTATTTTCACCTAATAGTTCATAATACATCCTTTAACTAATCCGAGTAAACCTCAGAAATTTATAAAATATTTTGTCAAGCAGTCATCAATTGCTAGTCCATTTTCAAGCTGATATGCTCTTTTTCTTATCCTTGTTTTCGCAAATTTAAGCATTTAGCAATATGTTAATTCTTATATAATACTATTTGTCTTGATTATCAATGCTGAATGTGAAGATATCTTTAGTTACATCTACTGGTATTTTGTTAGCTTCAAAACCTGAAGCAGTTGATGATACTAGGCAGATTCTAGCAACAGGATTAATGACAGCATTAATTTCGTTCTCTAAAGAAGTTCATCAAAGAGAATTGCAATCAATATCCTATCACGATCGTACAGTTTCTTTTGTAAGAGTTCATGATTTTGTTCTTATACTCGAAACTATTGATGAAGAATCAACTCTATCAGAAAAACGTCTAGAACAGCTTTTAGATCAACTTAAAGCGTGTACATCACCTCTTCTTGAAGGAGTAGACTCTGATAAAATAACGGAAGGTGAAGCAGGAATTATTCTAGATCGCTGTTTACAGGATATTCAACTGATTCATTATTCAATTACTGAACAACCACTTAAGATGGTTGATAGCGCTTATTTTACAATCTTACATACAAAAAAAGGTTGGGAAACAAAAGAAGAAGCAAGTTCTGATCCATTTATCCCGATTATTGCTCCTATGCTTGATACAATGAAAGCTAACGAGAAGTGCAAAGGTGAGTTAAAAGGACTTATAACACATTTACCACAAGAAAAAAGTACAGTATATATAGTCATAGATACTGATGGCAAAGAATCGAAAATCGGTCTTTTGAAAATCCCTCTTGAACTGGATTCCGTCTTATTTAGATTATTTACTATGTTAGATGAAATGCTAAAGAAATTATCTAAGGAGCAATCAAAACTAAGTATGAAAAAAATCATTAACATTCTAAAAGACATTGATGATCCTGGAAATCGGTTATCAAGAATTAGTTTAGAAGATTTATCTCCTTCATTTTTGGAAAGAAGTGTAGGACGTAATTTAGATGAAGCAATTTATTCTGCTATCATAGGTGATCCTATATATATTGTTGGTGACAAACCTACAGTAAGAGTAGTTTTAGATACGCTGTCGATTTTCACTCAGCATTTACAAACTTCAGTTAATCCATGGGTGTTAGAAAATGACATCACTAGAAGCGGAAAATGCGATTTGAATGCAAGAATATGTGGTATGTCTCCTGAGATTTTTAAAATACTTTCTGAAGGTGAAGTTATCTCAGAAACTGATACTTGCATTAACTTAATTACAAATCGTGTTATAGGAATAAATTCTAGCAATCATTTCAAGAAATTATTTGATATAATTAAAAAATTACCAATAACTGAAATAGTATCTAAAATCGCCTTAGAATTAGAAAAATTAGTCTCTTTATCAATTGATTTTACTTCAATAAGTCTGGTAGATAAAGATAAAGGGAAGCATCAATTTAAAGAAATTAGCTCGAAATCTGGTTACTCTTCAAGTTTTATACAAAAAGCACTAGAATTAGCTGTAAAACGAAATGTTCTCTTAGATTATTTACTTTAATCAGGCTGTTTAACAAAATATCTGTAACCAAATTTTTCTTTAAAACCTAATTTTGTATATAGAGCAATAGCTCCTTTATTTTCTTTTTCAACCGCAAGGTACATCGTATGAATATTATTTTTCTTTGACCAATTCATAACTTTTAACATAATGTTCTCACCGATACCTTCTCTTCTTCTTTTTTGGTGAACAATCAGATTATAGATTCCAATTGAATCATTATTAATAATTCCAAGCACAGTTCCTAAAGTATCTGTACCTTCTTTAGCGTAACAAATAATTTTTCCAAGAGTAATTCTTCCTATAATTTTCTTTATACCTAGAACTTTATCAGAACTGCTTAAACTTAATTTAGCAAAAGTATGAAACCAATCATCTTGAACTTCTAATTCGGTTGTATATTGTAGAGGAGTATTATGTTTTTTTTCATGATGATTTTTAATTGATTTTGACATAACAATTGTTTCTCCTTGTTTCTCATATCTCTGGGATTCTAGAACTTCTACTAGTTTGTTTGGTTCAAAATAATCAGCTACTTGGAAAATAGTTGGTAAACTCCTGCTTGTATATAGTTCTTCAACATTCTTTACATCTGATTCTACATCATTACCAAGATATCTTAATGTTAAAACACTATTAGCTCTTCTAGTAACGCCTTCTGAAAATCTGAGAATCCATCCTTTAAATAGTACATTATCTTTCGCTGTCCAAGCATTGTGTGCAAGTTCTTGAAAATGAATAATCTCTTTCTCCATCAGTTTTCAATAAATCAATGTTGAAGAAAAACCTTTCGGATACGTTAGCACTAAAGAAATTTACTTATAGGGCGGTAAAGATTGAAATAACATGAGAAGCTTACAATTGTCACTGGTTACAGCATCGGGAATATTGTTAGCTTCTAAACCAGAAACAGCTGATGACACTAAACAGATATTGGCTTCAAGTTTGATTAGTGCGATTATTACATTTGCAAAGGAAGTACATAGGCAAGAACTCCAGTCTATTTCTTATCATGATAAGAATATTTCTTTCGTCGAAGTTCATGATTTTATTTTCATCTTAGAAACCAAAGTCGAAGAAACACTCTTCTCTGACAGACAATTAACACAGATTCTAGATCAAATCCACTTAAGTGCTGATCCACTACTTGTAGAAAGAGATGAATCTTTAATCACAGAAGGTGAAGCTGACCTAATACTTGAGCATGTTCTTCATGATGTGTATAACTTACCTCTATTCTTCTCAAAAAATCCATTAGTAGAATCTGAACCTTTAGTTTTTAGCATTATTCATTTTGATGAAAATGACTCAGAAATTATAGAATCTGTTGGAAATACGGAGAAAGTTATTGAAACTTTGAATATGATTATACAACATAGATTGAAATATGATTTTGAAAAAAGACTTACTGGAGTTTTACTATTTGTTCCTCAGAAGAAAACATCTGAGTTAGTAATAATTGAAAAAGCTGAAATGAGAACAAATGTGGGATTTCTTATTTTTAAACCAGATTTGGATTATACGGTTTTTCGTTTATTTCCGTTAATTGAAGAGAAGTTGCGCATTCTTGAGGAGCAAAACATTAATTTCGAGATGTTAGATATTCTCGATATTATTCAAAATATTGAAGATCCAGGAAACCACTTCACACATACAGATGTAGAAGAATTATCTCTCAGTTTTCTTACCAACGCTCTTCCAAACGACATAGATAAAGCATTATATTCTGTAATTACTGGAAAAAAAGTTGTTCTTGTTGGAGATAAATTAACAGTAAAAATTGCTATTGATTCACTATCATTATTTGATCAACATTTAGCTCTTAAGGTTCAAAGTTGGTTGGATAATGAAGAAGACGCAGTAAAGGCTCTTTTAAATTTAGATACAAGTCTTTGTGGAATGAATTTAGAGACCTTTAACAAGCTTGACTTTTCAAGAAATGATTTCAAAGATTTCACAATCGTTGATCTTATAGAAGGAATAGTTAAAGGTCATCAACAGAGTGTATATTATTATGAGCTATTCAAAAAATATGTTGCTGAGGAAATTACTAAAACTGCTCTTATAATTTTCAACGAGTTAAGAAAACTTGTTTCAATGTCTTACATTATTACTTCCTTTTCATTATATAATAAAGAACAGGCAGAACCTTTATTCGAAAATTTATTTGAACTTTCCGGATTCCCTTCTAGTTTTGTCAATATAGCTATTGATTTAGCAATCAAACGTAATCCTTTATTACAAAAATTAATTTAGAACAATTTTGTTTCTCTATATTTATAAATACGTTTGTTCAAATTCTCGCACAGAGGTAGAAAATTGCTTTGTGTGGAATGAAGAAATGGCTGCTAGTAAAGAACCTATGATAAGAGTACAGAATATAACAAAATCATTTGGTGATGTTGTTGCTGTAAATAATTTGTCTTTTGAAGTCGAACCTGGCGAAATCTTTGGTCTTTTAGGTCCTAATGGTGCTGGGAAGACAACTACTGTTAAATTAATATTAGGATTATTAGAATTGGATCAAGGTGAAATTGAGGTTTTTGGTCTTCATCCTGAAAAAGATGAAATCGAAATTAAGAAACATTTGGGATATGTTTCTGAAGATCCTCTGATTTATAAATCTATGACACCTAGGATGTTATTTGATTTTATTAGTTCTATAAGAGATCTTGACGAAAAGGAAACAACTGAAAAATTGCAGTATTATCTAGAAAGCTTGGAAGCCGTTGAATATTATGAAAAGCTCATTGCTACACTTTCAAGGGGAAATAAACAAAAAATGCAAGTAATTGCAGCGTTATTACATGATCCAAAATTATTGATACTTGACGAACCTTTGACAGGTCTTGATGCTAAATCTGCAAAAGTAGTCAAGGAAATTATTGAACTTCACAGTGAAAGAGGTGGTTCTATTATTTTTTCCACCCATATCCTTGAAATTGCTGAAGAGTTGTGTGACAGAATAGCTATAATCGATAGAGGAAAGCTAGTTGCTGTAGGTACTGTTGAAGAACTATCTCGAATGGCTGATAAAGCTGGTGCAGATCTGGAAACTATTTTTCTAAAATTAACACATCAAGATGAAAGTGTTAATCAAATCATTCAGGATCTAAAAAAGATGTTTCAAAACAATAAATGAGAGTAATTTAAATGAGTACAAGATTTCTTTACAAAACATCAAAAAGAATATACAAAGAAGCTGTTCTTGATGCTCAAATACATTCAGCAGGAAGCAACCAACAAAGATTTCTTGAAAAAATTGAAAAAGATAAAGTGGCTCGTTCTCCTGATATTATTTACAAAATACTTGCTACTATTTATATAGCTTCTTTAACTGCAATACCTATAGTTTCAGTTTTTACAATGTATTCACAACTTGCTACTGGTGTAAATATTGAGTGGATAAATTTTGCTGGAGGGATAGTAATTGGGATGTTTTTCTTATTTCAAATGGTGATCTTATTAGTATTTGCATTATTTTTCTCTTGGGGTATAATGTCTGGAGGTCCTTATGAATGGATACAAACTCTACCCTTTAACAGAAAACAAGTAGAGAAACTTGGATTCTTGACTTTTGCAAGAAGTATAAATGTTCAGCTAATAGTTATGACTTTGGTTCTTCCTGTTGGGATTGCAGTTGCTGTAAGCCTTTCAGTTGGAGTGTATCTAGGTTTTTGGAAAGTACTTAGTATTGTTTTAATCACATTACTGTTATCTGTGTCCAATACTTGTTTTAATTTGGGATTGTTAGTAATTTTAGGTAGAAAATTAGCTATTGTTATGGAAGAATATGATGTTGCATCAAGAAAAGCAAATTTGATTAGGATTCTAACAATGCTATCATATATATTACTTTCAATGTTTGTAGTAACTGCTATTCAACTTGGTTTACAACAACTAGGACCTTTTTTCGGATTAAATGGTTTGTCAGTTAATAATTCAATTTTATTATCTGATATCCTTTCTTTTATCCCCTATCCTTTTTCTGGTGGATTTCTCCTATCTATGTTTATCCTTGATTTCAATGGTGTTTCAACGATAACAGTCTTAGGTTCAATAACAGGTTTTATTCTGTTTTGTATTATTACATTTTTTGTAACAAAAAAAGCTTTAAGTACACTTAGAAACATTTCCTCTCCCGATATCAAGCGAAAAGAATTCCTAAAAAAGAAGACGACAATCGACGATATTGTTTCTAAAAAAACAACTCCAATTAGAGCATTTTTCAAAAGAGATTTAGCAATTATAACTAGAGAGATGCAGCAAATAATAATTCTGATTTTACCGATTATGATGCCTGTATATGCTGGCATAATTGGTATTTTTGATCCAGCAATAAAAATGACACTAATATCCATTCCTTCAGAAATAGTAAATCAGTTAAAACACAGTATGCCCTATCTCAGTGGATATGTTAGCCAATATAGTATTATTGGAAATACAGCTGTAAATGTTGTTTTCATTATCCTTATGGTCTATGTTATTACAAACACTATTGCAATGATTATTAGTCTAACTAATATCGAAACAGGTGGTGAGACAATAACAGCTTCCTTACCATTGAATGTAAGAGATCAAGTTAAATCTAAACTTCCGTATTTCTTTGGTCCCATTATTATAGCAATGTTATTATCGATGCTTGTTCAGATAAGAATGTCAATATTTTTAAACTCACTTTATCTTAATCTTGCATTTATACCGGTTTATCCAATTCTAGGGGTATCAGGATTATTGTTAAAAATTACTTTATTTGGAAGATTTAGACATAAATTTGTAGTTGAAGAAATTAAGAATAAATACAAATTTTGGAAATATTTCTTGTGTATCGTCTATTTGCTATTAGTAACAGCTTTGTTCATTTATGCTGCTATCATTGGTTATTGGGCTATTTTCACACTAGAAGCTGTTTTCATTCTAATAACTATACTTGCTTTTAATATAATGTTTCCAAAAAAAGAGTGGAAAATTAAGTACATTTTTTAGTTCCACTTAATTTTTTTTTAATGTAAAAACAATTCTAAAAGATGACAATTATTCTAAAGTAAATGTTATATAATAGAGCTTTAGCAACTGAATGGAAGTTAGAAGGGATAAGATGAAAATTCTATTAACTGGTCCATTTGGGAATGTTGGTGAAAGTACTTTAACAGAACTTCTAAAAAGAGGATATGAAGTAAGATGTTTTGATAAAAAAACTAAACATACAAAGAAAGTACACAAAATTATGTCAACGAAAGGAAAATTTGAGACCATTTGGGGAGATATCAGAAATAAAAATGATGTCGAAAAAATAGTTCAAGATATCGATTATGTGATCCATTTGTGTGCTGTTATTCCCCCAGAAGCAGATGAAGATCCAAAATATGCAAATGAAGTTAATGCTGGAGGTATGCAGAATTTAGTTAACGCTGCAGAAAAATTAGAAAAAAAACCTAGAATAATTTTTACAAGTTCATTGGCTATTTATGGTTCAAAAATGCATCTTCCTCCACCACGTTATGTAACTGATGAAATAGAACCTCTACCTCACGATTTGTATGCTTTTCAAAAATGGGAAATGGAGAAGATTCTAAAAGCTAGTTCCTTAGAATGGATGATTTTAAGATTAACAGCTGTCCCCTCTCTTAGGATGCCGATGAAAATTCCTTCACTAATGTTTGAAGTACCTTATGATCAAAGAATTGAATTCATTCATACTTGGGATGCTGGATTAGCTTGTGTGAATGCTTTAGATGCATTTGAAAATCACAAAATAATGCATCTTGCAGGAGGAGAAAAATGTCGAATAACAGCAGGTGATTATATTACTCGACTCCTCAAATCATTTGGTGTTGGTCCTATACCTAGAGAATGCTTTCATGAACCTAAACACGAGAAGGATTGGTTCCATACTGATTGGTTATATACCGATGATTCACAAGAAATACTTCAGTATCAAAGACATACTTTAGAAGATTTTGCCTTAGAATTCGAAAATCGGATTAAAATTCGAAGAAATCTTATAAGCTTAGTTAGTCCTTTAGCTAAATTATTTTTAATTCTTAGGTCTCCTTATTACAGAGCAAATAAAAAAAAGGTAAAAGAAAAGTAAATCAGACATAGAAGGGCATATATTTGGGTTGAAACATTCCTTTTATTATCAACCACATCTTTTTGAATATACTGCTAGGATATATTGAATCAAAAATCTCTTGAAAAGTCTTATTCGGAGCTGCTACAGTGATTCTAAAAGCACAATGTTTATCATATGTGCATTCTACACAATTCTTTCTAAATTTTTCTCCTTCCTCAAGTAAACCTTCTTCAGCAATTATTTTCTCAAATCCAATAAATGGATTTATATCACCAGCAAAATCATCTAACAAGCTATTATACTGCTTATTAAATAAATCTGCAAATAATCTCAATCGATTCTTATATTCATCTAAATTATCTTCTGGATCTGTATACATTATTACTGTGATTTTTTCTGTTGGAAAAGTGAGTATCCTAGCTTGATCCATCTCAAATTCATGAAAATTATCTGGATTAGCATGGTCATAAATTAACATTGCATTTAACAATGCAGAATTCAATAGTGTTTCATCTGCAAAAGTATTGTCCTTTGAAAGATCAAGACAATGTAACCCAATGTGACACATTAACGATCGACCAAAAAGAGGTAATCCACTCTCATGTGTGATTATAATATTCTGTATCATTTTCTTTTCTTCCTATCTCCAGTTACTTTTTTTGATATATTAATTTATGTTATTAAAATTGTTTAACGAATCTCTTTCATCGATACTACTCTTTCTTCTCTTCTTGCATTATCAGCTGCAAAAGCCATTAAATGTGATTCTAAAGAGGATTCTGCATCTGTTAAAATTGATGCTCTATCTTTGTTATTGACATTCTGAAGGAAAGCTTCCATTAATTTTTCATCTCCTCCACCATGACCATCTAACATCTTTGTTTTTCGTAATAACTTCCCCTTTCCTGTAATTGAATCATATAGAGTAAGTTTATCACCTGAATGTAGAAATTCTCCAATTATAGTTCCTTTGGTTCCATCTATCCTAACCGTTCTTCCTTCCTCATGTGAAAAACCGTGCATTGTGAAAGTAGCTGTAATCTTATTTTCAAATTCTACATTTACAACTTGATGATCTACAATATTATGATCTTCTATCCTATAAACACATCTTCCATAGTTGGTTGTTGCTAGAGCTTTCTTTTTCCCCTCAACCGATAAATCTTTGGTAATTGTACTGACTGGCCATCCAGAATATTCTTTAACTTTAGAGAAAGGAGGGATATTTTTAAGCCAAGAAAACCTTAATACTCCTTTAGCAACCCATCTAGATAAGCCTCTAGATCCTTTCCTAGCAATCTGTAATAAAGGTATAATATCAATATAGATTCTTGGTGCATAATATAAGCATGTTTTTGAGATTGGACAACCTTGTATACAGTATTCAGGAGATCCTTCAGGAATGTTTTCTTTTCCAAAATGAGTTTGAGATCCAAAGGAACTTACTTTTTCCGCTTTAGAATTTGCAAACCAGTGAAGAATATCTAAATCATGACATGATTTTGCTAAAATCATAGGACTGGATTTTTCTCTATTATGCCAGTTTCCTCTTGTAAATGAGTGTGAATAATGAAATGATGCAACATTTTCTCTTAAGGAGATATTAACAACATCACCTATACGTTTTTCAGTAATTAAATTTTTTATTAGCGAGAAAAATGGTGAAAACCGTAAAACATGACCAATTTGTAAAATTCTCCCCGTTTCTTCAGCAACCTTTACAAGTTTTTTACACTCTTCTAAGGTAGTTGCCATTGGTTTTTCTAGAAGAACATCATACCCTTTTTTCATAGCTACTATTGCTGGTTCAAAATGCATTTGATCTTGTGTTGTAATTATAGCAATATCAGCAAACTTTTCCTTTTCAAGTAGAGGTTTCCAATCAGTAAATGTGTTCTTTTTTTCTATAAAGTGCTTATGAGTAAAAGCATTTCTTCTTTCATCTATTGGTTCTGCAACTGCAAGAAACCTTAATTCATTAGGATGTTTTAGAGCATATTTTCCAAACACATCAGCTCCTCTGTCACCTGCACCTATCAAAATTGCAGTTATGGATTTAATCATTACGCACATTTCAACACTATAGTTTTTATTTTTTTTCCAAGAAAAAGGAGCAATTTAGAGTGGTTCAAGAAAATTTATATTTCATAATTCCTTTTTATCTCGGTTATAATGAAGAAAAAAATTATAATTCCATTGGTAATAACTCTTGTTGCAGTAATAATCATCCCAGTATTAATTACACAATTAGCAGATGGAGAAGATCCTGTTATAACAAATTTTTATCCAACAGTATACAAGACTTACTCTGGACAAATTGAAGTTGGGATGGAAGCAGAAGATAATTCAGGAACAGTGTTTTGCAGTATATACTTTAATGACGAACTTGTATCAGATAATAATACATTTTTATGTGATACAACTAGTTTCGAAGATGGTACCATTATTGTAGTAGTATTCAAAGCAGAAGATAAACGAGGTAACTTCGTAACTGAGACAACTAAATTTGTAATTGATAATTTTATTGATCCAGTTCGAACCGATGTTTTCAAAGTTGTGTCTTATAATATCTGGGAAAGTGGAGAAGAGGTTTGGGGATACAATGGCGAACTAAGAAGAAAAGGATGGTGGAGATACGCTTTACAAGAAGAAAATCCTGATATAGCTGTTCTGGTTGAAACAGGTTCTCTTGATGATCGTAATAATTATGAATTGAATAACTCATTGAATCGATTAAGTGCGTTTTTATATGACGAAGCTCCTTACGAAGGTTATACAGAACAAGGAATTATGGCTCATACTGATGGTGAAGCTATAATTAGTAGATATCCTATTATCAATTTCACTCAGATATTAGAATACCCCTTAGATGATGAAACCATTCATGATTATCATCACGGTTTTTGTGATGCTGTTATAGATATTAATGGGATTTATACACATGTGATTGGATATCATGGTAAATGTTGCAATAACACTGGAGAAGAACCTCCAGAGAGAGAGAAAGAAGTAGAAGGTATTCTCAACTATGTTGATGATTTAGGTGATGTACCTATCATTTGGGCAGGAGATTTCAATGCTTTCTCACCAGTTGATACCGCTGATCCAAATCTTGCTCCTTTGGGTAATCTTGGGGATGAACCTCTAACAATGATTCTGGATCCTGATGATCCAACTTGGGGACAATATTCGAGTAAAGTACATAATTTTACAGACGTTTATAGAACCTTGAATCCTAATCTAAAAGGATATAGTTTTGGTCAGTGGGAGACACAATATTGGAGTAGGATAGATTATATAATAGTTAATCAACATTGGGCAGATAAAATAATTAATTCTACAGTTGGTGATACACCTTCAGCAAATACAAGTTCTGATCACTACGCTCTTGATTGTTTCTTTTCTCTGGACGAAAATTATTCTTATTCTGATCCCATACCTAAAGTCATCGTAAGTGCTAGAATTAAAATTATGAATGAAAGCAACCCATTGCTAATACAAATAAAGCAAAGGTTTGTAGAAAATGTATTTCAAATAAAAGATATTTTTTAGAAGAAATGTCTTTCTTTTTTTAATAATTATCCTTTTTGAGTTCTAATTAAGAAGTTTAAATCTCTTCAATTGTCTTATCTAAAACTACATTTCTCTCTCGAAGATATTCTATGATGTTTTCAAAGGCATTTGAATTTGAACCAATCAATTCTAAAGGAATTATTCCATTAATGTCAAATAATCCTTGACTAATAAGATTTACAACAGCTGCACATGTATAACCTGTAGTCCTAGCCATAGAAATTACTTCTTTCTCTTCATCATAATAGTCAAGCATGCTATAGGTGTATCTTACATTTTGATTATTTTTGTCACCTTCAATTATTATCCTCATGATTGTAAGATCTTTGTCGTCTTTATCCATTTTCCAACTTTTGAATAATAATTTTGAAGTAAGATTTAAAGGAATAATTGTTTGGTTGTTCACTTTTATAGGTTCTCTATTAAAGAAACCAGTTTCTCTAAAAATCTTCATTATCTCAATGTGACCGGGGTATCTAAGAGTTTTTTCTTTCATATTTGGAATGTTCATAGTTCTTAAAAGAGTTCTCAGACCATCTGTGTTGAAAGCTTCTAAAGTACCTAATTTTTGAAATTCTAGTAATTCTGGTTCTGAAAGTGCAGGTTTGACAACTAACTCATTGTCTTCAACATATCGTGCTAACCTTGTGTATTCCTCAATTACATCAATAGGTGAAAAAGGTGCTTTATATTCGAAAGGCCACTCTCTTACTTGAGGTAATCCTCCAACATAACAAAGAAAATTGCTTGTTGAATCTAAGATACTGTATACATGACCAAGGATGAGATTGCTTAATCCTGGTGCTACACCACAATCTACAATAGCTGTTACACCTTTCTCTTTTGCTAATTCATCTAAAGTGAATGGATCCTCACTAAAGAAAGATATATCTACAACATTTTTGCCTGTTTCAATAACAGTTCTTAATGTCTCATACCCCATAAAACCAGGTAAAGCACCTATTACAAGATCAAATTCTTCAATAATGTCTTTAATCATTTCCTTATTTGAAAGATCAGCATATATGGTCTGAATATCAGCTTTGTTGCTTAATTCTTCAAGAATCTCTTGATTTAAATCTGCTACAGTTACTCTATTATTTGGATTTTCTGCTAAATCTAAAGCTATCACATTACCTACTAAACCAGCACCTAGAACAATTATTTTCATTTTCTACAATCTCCATTTTTATCTTAGCTAATTAAAATTTTCTTTAAAGAAAAAAAAAAAGAAAAGGTGATAAAATAAATCATGATTCTCGATAATCACTTGCTGGTGCAGCTGAGGATATTAAACCAGTTTCTACAGGGAGAATCTCTTCCTTTGTTTCTAGCTGATAAATCCCTTTTTCAACATGTCTCAAATTAGTTAAAAACCATGAAACTGCTAATAATAGTACACCTAATACTATTGATCCCCAAAATACTGGTCTTATAGCGTTTGCAGCGTTTGCAATTACACCTGCTAGTATCATCCCTAAAGGAGTAGAAAATTGTGCTAAAGTTTGTCTAACAGCCATTACTCTTCCTAATTTCTCATTAGGTACAACAGTCTGCCAAATGTATTGACTTGATAGATTTATTACAGGTAAAGAAAATCCTGTTATTAACATCCCAATAGCCATAAACCAAAACCAACCCGTTGGAGTAGAAGCGATTATTATAAATCCTACATAATCAACCAAAAGTCCCAAAACAACTCCTAAAACTTTCTTTTTGAATCCTTTCCAAATAACCATTAACACTGAAGCACCAATCATACCCCCTTGAAAGAAAGCCATAACTAGAGCAAGATTTGATGCATTTCCACCATGACCAGCATAAACATACAAATTAAGAAGAGTAAATAGTGGAGTTAGGAAAAGATTCGCCCCCGTAAAGACACCAAGAAGAGAAAGAAGACCTTTTTTTTCTTTTATGAAAATTATTCCCTCTTTAAATTCTTGGAAAAATGTTGTATCTTTTTTCTCTTTCTTCTCTGCTTTTGTTATGCTAGGGATTTTAATTAAAACTAGAGGAATCACTGCTACAAGAAAGGTACCTGCATCTATCCATAAGAGATTCCCGATTTCTACGTTGGGAATTGCTAATAAAAGAGCTGCAACAACAGGTCCTATTAATCCCATAACACCATTGAAGAGAAAATCAACACTATTCATTCTGTTTAAATACTTTCTTGGAACCATAATAGGAATAATTGCTTGAATTGCAGGTGCTTGAAAAGCCTGTAAACATCCTCTAACTGCAAGAAATACTAAAACTATCCAGACGAAAATTATTGGTCCATTATTAACTCTTTCATATTTTAATATGTAAGAACTAATATTAAATTTAAAAAGAAAACTTGGATATTTGAAAATAGTATTTTCATACATGAAAAAAAAGATTAATCCTATCGTAACAATAGCTTGAAGAAAATCTGCAAGACCAATTAATATCTTTCGGTTCCATCTATCAACAAAAACACCTGCTAGAGGAGTCAGAATAATAAAAGGTAAGAATCCCGCAATGTTTGCTAGAGATAAATATAATGCACTTTGTGTGCGTATTGTGATCCACCAGATTATGATAAATTGAACAATAATTGATCCTAATATGGAAATAAGCTGACCTGACCAGAAGAATATATATCTCTTGAAAGTACTTGTACTTGTTGGATCTTCTTCTACTAATGCAGTCAATTAAATCATCTTAATTTTCTCTGTTCTTGGAGAAATGTTTCTTCAAAAGTATATAAAAACATTTCTCTAAATAGAGAAAAACTTAAATTTGTTTATTAAAGATGTTTTACTAGAAGAATTAGTAGGGATCTATTTGAAATATTACGATCAAATCTATTCAAGTTATAAGGAAGAGACTGTTAAAATAATCCAAAATAAAACTGAATTCGATATTCTTGAAGATTCAAAATTTGAACCTATAATTATTGCTTTAAGAGAAGGTCCTTTAACTGTAAGAGAATTAGAAGAAAAATACAATGAAATAGTTCAAGAGAAGATTGAAAACGAAGACTTACCTCAGAAACAGAAAGAAATTTTAAAGAAAAAACTTGAAAGAAGGTTTAAGACGCTTTACAAATATCTTAATATTTTAGAAGAAAATGGTTTTGTCACTCAAGCTGGTAAAAGAGTTGTTGAAAATCAAACTGCTACTGAAACATTATACGGTAGAACAGCTAAATTGTTTTTATTTCAAGGAGGAACAAAAGAATGGATAAATACAGAAGATAATATAGCAGCTTTTGAGATCCTTTCTCAGCTAATTGGATTATTAAGTAGTAAACCTAATCCAAAGATAGTTTCTTTAGAAAAATTATATAACAAAATTGAAAATAAAATCAATTCTGATGTTGAAGCACTTATCACACAATTCTCCAACAAACTTCCTAAAATCGCGGAAAAAACTAATTACAATCAGATGAAAGTTGTACTTCACGGATTAAATATAATATTGCTTATGAAAAGTTTTCTAGATTTTGAAGAAGATTTGAAAGAAGTAAATATAATTTAGACTATTTATAATTTCAAACTCAAATTTAAAATCATAAATCAGTTTATTCAAGTTCTTTTTGCCATTTATTGACTATTTTGTTGTAAACAATGTGAATGAATTTTTTATCAAAATCATATTCTTCCTTTAGCATTGAATCTAGTTCTTCTTGTGTAAAATATTTCATAACAGGTTTGAAAAAGTGATGGTCTTCTTTTTCTATATGTTTGGGATAAAATTCTTTCAATTCAGTTAACAACCTTTTGATTTTGTCCAAACTTTTTTCATTTCCTTGAAGATATTTTGTTTTCTCTTCAAGAACTGCTGAGGAAAGTTTTCTCCCACGAATGTGTTCTTGAATTAGTTCATTCATAATCCTGTTATGTTCATCAGATATTTGTTTTTTCTTTAATTCTCGAAACAAAATATCTTCTTCTTTTCCATGGTGACATGCATCTGCATATGTTTTTATGAAATCAACAGCTGTCGTAATAAAATCTACATTTACTTTGTTTTCTTTCTCAATTCTTATCAATTCTTTGTCGATTAAATCAATCATCTTTTCTATTAAACGATGTTCGATCATTAAGGGACCTATAGGTAAAACCAAATTACTCACCTATCTAGTTGATTCTTAGATTGGTTTGTAAATCTTACGTATCTTTAGTAATGATTTTATTTCTATCTGTAAACAGTTTAAATTTGTTACAACGTAAAATATATTTGAATAATTACTTACCTTTAGATACCATGATATTAGGAATAGATGTGGTTTTCATACATACTAGAGATCCAGAAAAACTTCGTGATTGGTATAAGGATATTTTAGATCTAGAAATAGGATTTGCAACACCAAATTTACATTGGCAAGAATTTAGTTTTCCACAAGAAATTGCTTCAAGATTTGGTTTAGATTTTGCTGGAAATAATCCTTCTGAAGTCGAAAAACAGAAAATTATGATTTCATTCAAGGTTAAAGATATTTATTCTATTGTAGAAAAACTGGAATCAAAAGGAATTGAGTTCTTCGGAAAAAATAAGATTAATGATGCAGGACCATCTTTATTTGCAACATTTCAAGATATTGAAGGGAACTGGATTCAGATGTCCCAACGAAAATAACAAATTGTTAAGTGTGATTTCATTCAAATAGGTTTATAAATTTAAAACATAAATTTCTCGCTGTAGAGGTTCCTAATTATGACAAAAGCTATTGATGTTTCAGATGTTATCTGGTCTCCTTCAGGTGATTTAAGTCCACGAATTAAAAAGCTTAGAGAGCAATATTTCTCGTTTAACGAAAGATATGATTATTACACTAATGAAGTCCGTCCTTATACGACAGGCACTAAATGGGATTACAATTATGGGTACATTCATTGGGGTGTAGCTCCTGAAGGTATACCCTTCTTTCCTGGTTTTTTAGATAATCTCCGTGCTTTAGCAGAAGTTGTGGATTTTCCAGAAGAATATTATAAAAATTCTATTGCTGAACGTAAAGCCTTTTTCTTTAATCAACTTCTAGAAAAATACATCCCTGCGATGATTCTAGAAGGTGAACTTATTGTTGGAAGCCATTTTAATACAGCACTAAGTAAAAATCTGACAAAATCAGAATCTAAAAAATGGTTAAGAGGTCAGAAAAAATATTTTAAAGAATTGGAATTAAGATGTGAAACTGGAGAATTTAATTATGGAGCAATTCCTGGCCACCTCATTCCAAATTATGAAAAAATACTAAAACTAGGTTTTTCAGGTGTTCAAAAAGAACTTCTAGAACTGAAAGATTCAATCAAGAAAAAGAAACATATTCAATGGTTAGATGCTCTTATTGAATCATGTGAAGGTCCAAGAGAGTTAGCCTTTAGATATTCCAATCTAGCTTTAGATTTAGCTACAAACGAAACTAATGAAGAAAGAAAAGAGGAATTGAAGGAACTAGCAAAAATTTGTAAAAAAGTTCCTTGGAAACCAGCAGAATCATTTTGGGAAGCTGTGCAATCGTTGTGGATTACTCACATGTTAGTGCTAGCAGCTGAAAGTTATCCTGGTGCAGGAACAAGTCCTGGTAGAATAGATCAATATCTTTATCCTTATTACATTAAAGATATTGAAGAAGGAAAAATTACTCGAGAATTTGCAAAAGAGATCTTATTCTGTTTTTGGATTAAACATAATTATGCTTACGATTTTCAAGGTCAAGTTGGAAATTCTCAAGGTATCAACTCTAGTTTTGGTCAGCTGATAACTATTGGTGGTATTGATGAGAACCATCAAGATGCTTCAAATGAGCTGACACACTTGATGTTAGAAGTAATAGATGAAATAAATTTACTTGAACCTAAACCTAACATCAGATTACATGCAAATACATCTGATGTGATTATGAAGAAAGTAGCTAATATGATCGCAAAGTCACAAGGAAGCCCTTTCTTAATGAATTTCGATGAAAATGCGATGAAAGGTTTAATCTGGCAAGGTATTCCTGAGGAAGAAGTTTGGAACTATGGACCAGTTGGTTGTCTTGAAAATACAATGATAGGTAACGACGTATCTGGAACAGTGGACGTGAATGTAAACATAGCAAAAGCTATTGAATTAACTCTTTTTAATGGTAAAGACATTTCTGTAAACAAACAAGTTGGACCTAGAACTGGAAGACCTGAAAAATTTAAAACCTATGATGAATTTGAGAAAGCATATTTTAAACAGCTTAAAGCTTTACTAGATAGAGCTATAAAAGCAAACAATTTTGCAGATAAATTAAGAGCAAAATATGAACCAGTCCCATATGTTTCCTTGCTTATTGATGGATGTGCTGAATCTGGAAAAGATTGTAGAGCTGGAGGAGCAAAATACAATTTTATAACCGTAGAAGCTCTAGGATTAGCAAATGTTGCAGACTCTTTATCTGCCATCAAAAAACTAGTATTCGATGATAAAAGATTAAGAATAGAAGAAATTATTAAAGCCATTAAGAGTAACTTCGAAGGTAAAGAAGAACTTCGACAGATACTCAAGAATCACGCACCAAAATATGGAAATGATGATGATTTTGTAGATAATTTAGCTAAAAAAGTTTCTCAATTTTGGGGAAAATATGTTTCTAATAAGATATCTCCCTTCACAAAACGAAGGTATCGTGGAGGATATCTGTCTTGGAACTACTTTATCTCCTTTGCACCTAAGACAAGTGGTTTACCCGATGGAAGACCTCGAGGTGCTTTCTTAGCAGGAGGTATAGGTGCATCACAAGGAGTAGATGTAAGTGGTCCTACAGCTTCGATTTTGAGTGTAGGAAAACTAGGACTTGAATTTCAACCGAATGGAGCATCACACACCTTGTCGTTCAGTCCAGCAAGTCTAAGGGATGAAGAACATATCGATAAACTTGTAGCCCTCTTAAGATCTTATGGAAAAATAGGTGGAACTGCTTTACAAACAAATGTAATCAGTCCAGAAACTCTAATTGCTGCACAAAAAAATCCTGATCAATATAGGAATCTTCTCGTAAGAGTGACAGGATATAACGCTTATTTTACTACTCTTGGAAAAGAGCAACAAGATGAGATAATTACTAGAGAATCGCACAAAGTATAAAGAGTTAAATCAGATGACATCAGGAATTTCAGGACAAGTCTTAAATGTACAAAGGTTCTCAACAGAGGATGGTCCTGGAATCCGAACTACTGTTTTTCTCCAAGGGTGTGCTTTAAGATGTAAATGGTGTCAGAATCCAGAGAGTTGGTATTTGAAACCTCAACTTGTCTGGTATAAAGACAAATGCATTGTTGCAAAGGATTGCATAAAAGCATGTCCTGTAGATGCATTAGACTTTACTAAAGAAGGAATAGTTATTGACAGAGAGAAATGCACAGCTTGTGGAGAATGTGTTTCTTCCTGTCCTGCTAAAGCCTTTGAACTTCTAGGATCTGAAATGACGTTAGAAGAAGTAGTGGATCAAGCAAAGAGAGATTTGACTTTTTATCAAGATTCAAATGGAGGAGTTACTTTATCTGGTGGGGATCCTCTCTTTCAATTAGATTTTAGTTTAGCTATATTGAAAGAATTGAAAAAACTTAGAATACATACAGCGATTGATACCACAGCTTTCGCTAAACACGAACAATTTCAAAAACTTGTGGAATTTAGTGATCTAATATTACTTGATATCAAACAAATGAATCCTCTACTTCACAAAGAATGTACAAATGTTGACCTAGATCTAATTTTACAAAATGCAAAATGGTTGGGAAAACAAAAAAAGAACGTTTGGATAAGAACTCCCATTATCCCAACTTATACTGATCAAGAAGAGAATATTTCTTCAATTGCAGATTTCATTAAGGAAAATATGATCGATGTAGTAGAGAGATGGGATTTACTAACTTACAATAATCTCTGTATTTCAAAATGGAAAAGGTTAGACTTCTGTTTTGAACTTGAGGATTTAGCTTTAGTTAGGAAAGAGAAAATCCAAGCATTAGCAGAAATTGCTAAAAAATCAGGTGTTACTGTTACTTGGACAGGTGTACTGAAAAAAGAAGAATAAGAGAATGTAAAATGAAAATACCAAATGATGTAAATGAAGCTTTTAGTATCTTTGAAGCTGCGAAGTTTCTTGCAACGCTAGATGAGAATAATGTTCCGAATATAGCTATGATAGCTACGATGCAACCATGGGATGAAGAACATCTTATTTTCGGAAGTTTTTTGATGTGGCAGACAGAAAAAAATCTGAATAATGGTTCTCCAGTCACTGCTTCTGTTATGACTCAGGATTTTAAGAGCTTTCAAGTTAAAGGAGAATTTTCTGGTTTTGAAACTAAAGGAGAAAAATATGATGCATTGAGTAAACTTGATCTATTTCGTTATTCTGCAATAGGTTTCTTAAGAGCAGCTGGAACCATTAAGGTTAATGAAATAAAACCATTAAAACTTTCGATGATAGGAGTAGCGAGAGAGTGGATGTCAACAAAGATTGGTGGAAAAAGATTAAAAGAATTCTCAAATGGAAAGATTGTTAATCCTATTGTAGTAAGAAATACTAGTGTATTGATGGGGGCAAAATATCTTACAGTTCTGAAAGATGGAGAACTAGAACAATTTCCTGTATTAGGTATGAGACCAGTTAAGGATTATCTCGCTATCAGAGCTGATCTACCTTTAGACGAAGGAGATTTCGTGGCTATCTCTGCGTTCAATATGAAATTAAAAGCATATCAACTAAAAGGAGAATATATTGGAATTAGAAGAACACGAGGTATAAAATTAGGTTATATCAAAGTTAAAGATGTGCTATCTCAGACTCCTCCATTAGTTTCAAGAGAAGTTCCTTCTGATAATTTTTAAAAAAATAAAAAAAGAGATTAATCTCTTTTCTTTTTCAAATAAAGGCTAATACTGGTAAATATGCCTAAAGTAAGAACAAAACTGCCAAAACCAAAAGCTGTATCTGTTGGAATATTTTCAGTTACAATGAAAACATTACTGTCAATATCTGCTCTGGGGATATATATACCATAGACTAACATCGCAAACTCATAAGCTCGAAAGCCAATTGCAGTAAAATAAATGAAGTTATCTCCTTTGTTAATTTCAAAAGTAGTCTGAAGATCGTCTTTAACTGGACCATCATTTATCCACCAAAATATAGTCCCGACTCCCATATGAGCAGGATCATAATAGACTGTTTCTGGGGTGCCAGTAGAATTGGTGTCTGTAAGCATTAGAGAACCAGTCGTGACATTGAAATCTGCTTGTAGTTGAACCTCTTGACCTGCTTGTGTAATTACTTGACTGATGGGAGTTTCAGCATTATTTCTCGCTCTTGGATAAATATTGACGAAATCCCAATCAAAGGTCGGATACCACTCATCACTTCGAAGAGGATTAGCTTTTACCGAAATCATCTCTTCAGAAGTTTCTCTTGCTGGAGGAGTCATATCTGTATCCTCTTGATCTAATGTCACGTAAAACCATTTTTCATCTTTAGCTGTTTGCCAGAACATTTCTGTTCTTTG
>CAZJUB010000036.1:21163-22549 GCA_964549075.1 uncultured archaeon
AACTGTTATTATATGCCAACCTGGTGTTATATATTTTTGCCATAAATCTTGTGTAGTATTAATCTGGTTATAATAACCTATTTGAATGTTGGATAAACCAAAGTTTGTACCATCAAGATAGACATTAAGGATCCCTTGAAAACGAGTTTCATTGTAAACTCCAGACGCTTGTTCTGCAAAATACCAATAATTAGCTTGGCTCCTATCAGTAATCTCGTTAGGATCTAATCTGAATTCAGCTACATCGAAAGTAAATCCAAACCAGACTGTGTCTTCAGGTCCATATACTTGATTATCTGGCATAAGTGTGTCATTGAATTCTACAGCAACGTATTCTCCTAAATCGGATCTTGATGCATGTACAAATTTAAAGTTAACAGGTATTGATTCAGGCTGAACTTCAGCTGTAACAGAATTTTGATTGATAACTAAAGAAGTTATCATAAGTGTAAGTATAATTATTGTTTTCCTCATCTTGTTAACCTTTTCTATTCTCATTTTCATAATATTACGTTCTCATGAATTTAAGAATTTATAAATTTTGTTTTATTTCTGGACATCAGTATGATTGAAGTGTTTTTTAATATAACTATTGATGATGTTACAACCGGAATAATTCGGTTTATTGTAATAACAGTATTTTGAAGGATTTTTTTGAGCAATTTTATTACAGAAAAAACTTTGCATTTTCCAGATACCCTTAGCTTCTCCACTTCTCATTTTCTCACATAAATTTTGGATTTCTTCTAGCTCCATGATTAACAACTCATAAAATGATTTATCATGCTAAGTATTTAATCCAACCTTTTAATTTAGGTAATTAATTTAAATAAGTTAAATGAAATTTACTTGTATTAGGTGAAATAATGGCAACTATATTTGATTTACTCTTACCAGTGACACCAATGAATTTGTTAACGGCTTTCATTATGGTTACAGTTTTTATTGTTGTGCTGTTTTTAGGTTCGAAAATTCTCCCTGGTGTCAAAGGTCTTGGAGAGCCTTTAAAAGATGGTAGCAGACGACAATACAAACTAACTGGTTTGATGCTCTTCCTTCTAGCTACTTTTGGAGCTATACTTGTACTTTTACTTTATCAACGAGTTAATCCTTGGAATTGCAATTTAGAATATATAACTATAAGATTCTGGTCTCTACTAATAATTGCAAATATTTATACAGTTGTCTGGACGATACTTCTTTTTTTTCTGGGGAGAAGAAAACAAGGTGAAGCAAAACGCAAAGGATTCAAAGGAGTACTTCATGATATTTGGTTTGGTCCAGAACTTAATCCAACATGGTGGGGAGTAGATCTCAAGATGTTTGCCTATCATCCTTCCTTAATGGGTATGTGTATAGTTAATTTTTGTTTTATTTTTTATAATA
>CAZJUB010000036.1:22559-23876 GCA_964549075.1 uncultured archaeon
CTTAATTGGAGTTTTCTTTTTACTCAGCTTGATAATTATGGTTATATTCTCCCCCAAATGTGGTTGTATCAAGCGTTTTGGTGGTTTTATCTTTTTACTCATTATATATTTGAGGAGTTTATGCTAACAACTTGGGATATAATGTCAGAAAATTTCGGGCTTATGCTAGTTTGGGGTGATCTTGTTTATGTTCCCTTCTTCTATTCAATTGCTGGATGGTTCATAATAGATCAAGAAATAGGATTCAGTGTTTATGCTATAATAATATTGGGTGTAGCATATCTAATAGCGTTGTATATATTTAGAGGATCTAATATACAGAAATATAAATTCAAAAAGAATCCAAATACAAAAATTTGGTTTAAACCTGCAAAATCTTTAGAAGGCAAAATTCTTGTTTCTGGTTTTTGGGGAAAAGGTAGAAAACTAAATTATAGTGGTGAGGTACTTACTTATTTCATCATTAGCCTAACAACAGGTTTGATATCAGCTATCCCATTACTTTTACCTGTTTCTTTGCTTATACTTCTAATGCATAGAGCTTGGAGAGATGATAAGCGATGCAGAAAGAAATATGGTGAACTTTGGAAAGAATACTGTAAAATAGCCAAATACAAAATGATACCCAAAATATATTGACTTGATATTCAAATCTCAGATGTTAGTCAATTGACAAAAATGCTAATATCCAATAAAAGTAATTAAACAAAATATTTGTAAATTTCTAAAATTCATTTTATACTTTAAGGAATCATTTTTTAATGAAAATTACTTAGAAATATTTATCATTGTTCTAGTTTTGTTCTACTTATGTATTTTAACAAAGAGGATGAAGTTGTTAAACAAACCAAAGAACCAATTACCCAGAAACGAATAGCTAATGATTTAAAGATACTTGGGTTAAAATCAGGGGAATTAGTAATAGTACATAGTTCAATGAGTAAAATAGGGTGGATAGCAGGGACTTCAGTAGCAGTGGTTAACGCGCTCATGGAAGTACTAACTCCTGAAGGAACATTGGTAATGCCTACTATGTCCTCGGACAATACTGATCCCCAAAATTGGCAGAATCCTCCGGTTCCAGATGATTGGAAACAAATGATAAGAGAAAATATGACAGCCTATCATCCAGCTTATACACCTACAAGAGGAATGGGAAAAATCCCAGAGACATTTAGGAATTACCCAGATGTTCTTCGTTCAAATCATCCTCAAAGTTCCTTTACAGCTTGGGGGAAACTCAAAGAAGAAATTTGTGGAGAACATGATCTTAGTCCATGTTTTGGGAAGAATTCTCCTTTAGAGAAACTTTACAAT
>CAZJUB010000037.1:0-23064 GCA_964549075.1 uncultured archaeon
ACTTTCTCAGAAATAGTTTATAACTCTTCTTCCAAATTCAGCTATACTTCCCCTTCTTTATCAAGAACAACTTTATCCCTATGACTATTGCCACTCCCACTGTATAACTTAGCACCCATATCAATATGTAAGTTGTTTTATCCATCAACAATGTTGGTCTATTTATTCTTATGTAAACTATTGGTTCATCTGTTGTTATTGAATACACTCCCAATGCCCATAATTGTTCAAATCTCGAAGCCATGTTTACTGTCCAAGCATTTACCTTGATACCCGCTTCATAATATGCTCTAAATTCACTGTTTCTTTTCTGGTGTGCTGTGTTGATCATATCGTACCCTGTTGCTAGAAATTCTTCTGGTGTCATATGATCGTAGAGTTCTAGCGAAATTGCTGTGACCAAATCTGGATATTCAGTTGTTACATTATTCAACCATTCAGGATTGTAAGATGTTATCCATACCTTAGAATCATAGTTAGCAGCTGTAATCACGCTTAAGCAGATGTTAAAATACTGGTCGTAGAACGGGTGATTTGCTGGTGGAGTTTTAAAGTCTACATTCGCAATTAAGTTATTATTCTTAAGGTAAGTCATTTCTTGCTCAAGAGTTGGAACTATTGCTGTTTGATAATCATCTAACAGATCAGCTGAGATTTCTCCCTCACTAATTTTATCATAAGGATCTTGTTCAACATACCACGCTCCTGCATTTAGTGTTTGCAATTGCGAAATGTTGAAGAAACTTGCTGGCGTATCTACTAGTGCAGGAAAACTCTCAGAAACATTTGTTGTTCGTTTTAGAGTATCGTCATGCATGAGAAAGGGGACACCATCATAGCTTATCTGAACATCAAATTCCACACCATCAGCACCTATTTGAGCTGCATATGTTACAGCTGGTAAGGTGTTTTCTGGAGCATATCTTGATCCCCCTCTATGAGCTATAACTAGTGGTTTGGTAGGCAATTCTCCTCTAATCACATAAACAGGTTCGAAGATCAATGGCATTATAAGTAACCAACTGTAGAATAGACCTACAAAGACTAGAGGAGAATATTTTCTTATTTTGGGAAAGCTGATATTATCGAATTTTGTTTTAGCTCTTGCTATCATTTCATCGAGTAGCGTAAACAGAAAAATGACAAAACCTAGTGCAATAAATAAGAAAATGAACGGACTATAGTATTGAAGCATATAAATAAGTATTGAAGTATCTTGACCAAATGTATAAACCATCAATGAGAAGAATCCGATTAAGAAAATAGTTCCAGTGAATCCTAATATTTTATTTGCAATATGCGCTCTCACTTCTTCATGTTTCTTAATATTAATACTATATTTAGTGATAAATATAAGAGAATAAAGCAAAGGAACCAGAAACACTAACATGAGAATGAGGACATAATTAGTTTGTAAACCTAGTATATCACCAATATAATCATTAAGTTCTTTATGCATAGGTCGTAACATGAAGAAAATCGATTCTAAGAACAGTGCGCATAGAAAAAAGACGTTGAACAAAATCAACCATTTTTTACCTTTGATGTGATTAAACATTTTAATATCATCTTCTTTGTTTGTAGATTTATTGTTTAGTCAAATAACTACAAACTAACATCTTTCAAGTAATATGACATTTAACTTTTTTTACTTTTAGTCCACTCTCGGTTACTTATGTTTAAATACTAATTTCTCCATAAGGTCATTGGAGATGGGTTAGTCTCTAACCTCTCTTCCACGGGGGGTAAAATACCCCCAACCCTACCCTTTCTTACTATTTTTCGATATTTAAGCACATCAATTGAGAAACACCTATAAATATTTGATTTCTTATAATTATAACAGATGCTTACTTTATTCATGAGGATTGATAGCTTATGAGAAAAAAACCAGGTATTTTAGCTGGAATAATCGTTCTTGTATTTCTTTCTCAAACTCTAAGTAGAGCTGACTCTTTTCACATACCTGGCACCTTAGTTCTTGATCAAAAATATGCTCGTTACAACTCTATCTTAGTAGAAGGGTACTATTTCCTGGTTTTTGACAATACTGGTTTTCTCACAAATAATTTCAATCGTAATGATTCATATGTTATTTACTTCTTAGAATTCTTCGAGAATGGAACAGAAGATGTAAACGGGCAAAGAAGTGTTCCTAAGAACGATTATGTTATTATTACATTTAATTTAGAACTTCCTGATGCTTATGTTACCTACATAAGCTTTGAGATGTATACCTCCGAAAGTATCTCTAGTTTTATTGTTGACTATGAAGGACTTGCTAAATATTTCGAGCTCATCGGAGAGATTACTGAAGAACAACAACGAACAACTCTGATTATTGTCTCAAGTGTCAGTGGAGGAATAATACTCTTACTTGCAACTAATATTGTTCTGATGAGAAATAGAGTTTATCAGAAATTAGGTAGAAAAATTAGAGCGTATAGGAATAAAAAAGCTGGAAAACGTTTCAGAGATGTAGGATAGAAAAAACAAGTCCTACTTCTTAGAAGTAGGAGTTTTAGAAGCGGATTTAACTTTTTCGAACATTTTTTCTCCATTTTCTAGGAAAACTTTCACAATTTTATCTCTTCTAACTAATGCTTGATCATGACTCAAGAAGATATAATGATGATTTGAAAAAAGTGGTTTTCTTATCCAGGCTATTCCTGGAGGTAAATAAAGAGTAAAATCTTCGCTTGGGAAATCATCATTAAAGCCCATAAGTCTTCTGAAATCTTGAAGTTTGACCTTTTCTCGTTCTGTTAATTCGATGAAATAGTTAGCTTTGAGCTCAAATGCAGACAGTTTTTGTTTGCTCAGATAATTATCGTATTTCTCTTGTAAAACTAAGGAAAACCATTTAGCTTTTCTAATTTCAATAAGTTTAGCTCCATACCTGGAGAATTCTATAGTCAAATCTCTCTTTAGTTGTAATTGTTTGAGAATAAAGATTGTCTCTTCTAGTGATATACCTAGATCCAACGCTACTGTTGTTAAGTTAACTTCTTCTTCAAAATTAAGAGAATTAACCACTAATCTTCTCTTCACATTTTTGATTATAATTGGTCTAATAATAGTATGGTAAATTAACCATAAGAACTGAATACCAATTACACCTGTGAAGATAGCTAAGTAGCCTGAGAGTGTATGATACTTTCTCCATTCCAACTCAGAAGGAGAACCTGCAACAGCTTTTTTGAATAAAGTGTGTTTGACTTTCTTATCATTAGTAAGCAAGAAGATTCTTAGAACGAAATTTGAAGCAAGAGAATAGATTATAACTATAACTAAAGCAATTAACGCTCCGTGAAGGTCATAACTAAATCCTTCCGGTCTCCATAGAGGAATAGGTAGAGTTGCAAAGGAGACAATAGTTAACAATCTAACGATAAAAATTGTGCTTCTATATCTGGGATTTAGCTGAAAGATATATAAGTAAGTATTGAGTAAAGCTATTGCAGTTGCAGGTAAAGCAACTATGAATACCCACAGTTTAATCGTGTAAATTGGTAGAGGATATCCACCTATCATAGAAATATCAAAGAAAATATCAGGTCTAATAAGAATGATTGAAAAACTTACAACTGAAATTATAAGTAAAAGCAATTCCGAGACCAAGTGATAGGTTGGAAACTTCCCTTTTTCTAGAGTTTTTTCATCTCCATTATTCTCATTGTTCTGTTGTTTTGGTAGAACAACTTTTCCGTTTTCCAACTCCCTCATTTTTTCACTAGCGATCGACTCTTCATCATTCGAGGGCATGTTAAAAAAAGAACATCCATCGTATATAAATAAATGCAAATACAAAAAAGTAGAAAAGATTCGGAGATTAAGTAAAAAATAGAAGAAGCAAGAAATAATAGAGAAACTAACAAGTATATAGAAAAAAGGAACTAGTTAGAACTAGTTCAATTTAGGTTTTTTTACGTATTTTCATTATTACATACAGAACAGCAAAAGTAGTAAGAATCAAATTAGAAATCGTTGGAAATTCTTGAAGAGAAGGAATAGTATAGTGGATGTATTCGCAGTTAGAAATAGTACTGTTTATTATACCATTAGTAGCTACAACAACATAGAAATAGAAACCTTCAGCAGGAAGAGTATCAAAATAAGAATTAGAATCAACAGTAGCTAAGGGGATTAAACTGTCAACAGACCAAATAAAGGAAGTCGATCGATATACATAATATTGCGTAGCATCCTCTATAACATCCCATGTTAAAGATATACTATCGAATTCTGTAGGATTTGGCAAAATAAATGACAATTCTGGTGGTTGAAGAATTGGAGATTCTACTTCAATATATTGTAGATTCGAGAGTGCACTATCCCCTGCGAAATTATTAGCAACAATCCTGTAATAATAAAAGTTTTCAGAAGGTACAATATCTATATATTCACTATCTGTAGTGGTTGCTATAGAACTAAAAACTTCTACTGACCAGAAGTAGGAAGTTGAGCGATATATATAATAAGATGTTGCACTCTCTACATCATTCCAATCAAGATTAATTAAATTAATCTGTGTTGGATTGGGAATTATAGCTGCAAGTTCTGGTGTGTTTGGAGGAGTAGCAAGGATTTTATAAAAAATACCAAAATCAGCCCATGCAATGTGGATATTATCAATTGAGTCAACTGCAAGAGATGGTAAAATAGAAATAGCTGTGTATCCTGTGGAAACTAATTCAGTAGTAGTCCAAGAAGAGGAAGAATAAATCCTACAATTATAGAATATATTTTCTAATCCTTGCCAAGAAACATGTATGTTTCCTACAGAATCAATGGCAAGAGAAGGAAACAAAGAAGTTTCAGAGCTTTTTGAGGAAACAAGCTCTGAATTAGACCAAATTGATAAAGTAGAATCAAAGTACTTGTAGAAGATATCAGTATCTGATCCAGAGTCATCTAAATTAGTCATATCAGCCCAAGCAACATGGATATTATCAAAAAGGTCAACCACGATGGATGGAATAAAAGCCCACATTGTACTTTCAGTAGAAACAATTTCAGTAGTTGTCCATGAGAAGGAGGAAGCTAATAAACTCTTGTAGAAAACATCAGGGACTCCATCAGTATCACCACCATAATCGGTCCAATCACTCCAAACTATATGAATATTATCTGCAGAATCAACAGCAAGAGAAGGACGAAAAGAATCTAGTGTACTTTCTGTGGAAACTACTTCAGTGGCAGTCCAAGAAGCTAATCCAACATCCCATCGCTTATAGAAGATATCTCTGTCGGTTCCACTACTAGCGTAGTCAGATAAATCATCCCACACAATATGAATATTACCCACTGAATCAACTGCAAGAGAAGGATCACTTGATTGATCCGTACTATCATTAGAAACAAGCTCTGTTGTAGTCCAAGATTGCGAAAAAGCATTCCTCTGTTTATAAAAAATTTGATGTTCACTTAAAGTTCCTGCTACTTCAACTCCTTCCCAGACCACATGAAGATTATCAGCTGAATCAGTTGTGAGAGAAGGATAAAAAGAACCTCCAGAAGTAGAAGATTCAGTAGAAACAACCTCAGTAGTGGTCCAAGAATTGGTTTGAGGATTATATTGTTTATAAAAAATATCTGAATCAGCACCACTACCAGCATAATTAGTTAAATCCTCCCAAACAATGTGAACTTTGTCTTTAGAATCAATAGCAAGCGAAGGAGAATTAACTTCTAAAGTACTCTCAGTAGATACAATTTCTGTTGAATTCCATTTCCAAGGAAGCCTTTCATAAGATTCAATGGTGAAAGAATTAGGTGTCTCCTCTAATGAAGCTTTTGAGTTGAGAGAATTAAATGTAGAAGTACAAAGTAAAAAACCTATCATTAAAATACTTAAACTCATAAGAAGTCTTGTTTTTTTTGTTTTCATAAAATCACTTTTTTGATTATAATTTTTACTCAAAATTGAGCAAATTTACGAATTGTGTACAATATTTGAGAAAGATAAAAATATTTCCTTACATTTCCATTCAGAATTTATAGAATAGATGAAATTTTTTATTTCCATCTCGTCAGTATTTCTTCTCTTTGAAATAATGATTTATTGATAAAGAATAAAACAATATCACAAATTCCAAAGATTCCTGCAATAATTAAGAGAGAAGTTGTATTGAGGTTTAATATTTTGGTCTCAGTTAAAATGTAGATAGCAAGTATTGGGATTAGAACGATAGAAGATAACAGTTGAGCTGAACGTATATCTGTAGCTCGAGATGAGATGATTACACAAAATTCCACACTGAAAAAGGCTGCGAGAGGAACTGTAAGGAATAATACTAGATAAAAGAATACTTGCGGAAAATTTGCATAGCCAATTACAGCACTCATTATACCTATGTAAATACCTCCACCAATGAAAAGTATACCAATACACGGAATAACTGCTGCTAGAATTTTCCCAAATAAGAGCTCTGAAACGGTTGTTGGTGTTGCTAACAATGGTTCTAAACTTTTTTCAACCTTCTCTCCTACAAAACTATAAGTAGCAAGAGTCATTGGAATGACAGCTGCTAAAAGAACAAATAAAAATGAAAATGCAAGAATAATTGGTGATAAAATCTGGATATCGATACCATTTTTATCACGAGTATACTTTAATATGAGAGGTAATCCAATTGATAAAATTAAAGGAAGTATTATTGTTACATAAAGGGTATACTTTTTCCTTATGAGTATCCCCATATCCTTCTTAGTTATTGTCCATATATGATTAAAATTCATCATTTTTCCTCACTTCCAGTCTTTGTATCACTCTTAATTTCTTTTAGATAGATATCTTCGAGAGACGGAACAATTTCGTTAATTGATTCCACCAATCCTCCCGCATCAGTTATCGCTTGAACAATTTTTGGATTATCTCTTTTTGGATTAACGACATCGATTGTTATTTGATTCTTTTCAATTCTAAAATTGTTTAATCCAAGTTTTCTAATACTTTTTAGTATGTTCTCAGTGACGTTATCTACTTCTACCAAAGTTTTCTTCTTTAATATCGAATGGTGAAGCTCATCTGGAGTCCCTATTGTTATCAATCTTGTTTTTAGGATCCCAATTTTATCACACACTCGATCTGCTTCGTCCAACATATGAGTGTTTAGAAAAATGGTTCTTTTTTCCTTTTTCAATTCTAACAAGGTATCTCTTACCATTTTCGTTGCTTCAGGATCCAAACTTGCAGTAGGTTCATCCAAGAATAAAATCAAGGGATCATGAATTAACGCTCGTGCAAGAGCTAATTTCTGCTTCATTCCCTTTGAAAAAGTAGCTACCAGAACATCCTTTTTTTGCCACAAATCCATCTGTTCGAGTAGCGATTTAATTCTTTCCTGGCGTTGAGTGCTAGGCACATCATACATTTTTCCATAAAAATCTAGATTTTTATAAGCGGTCATATCTTCATAGAGTCCAACATTTTCTGGCAATAAACCAACAATCTTTCGGATATTGATACGATCAGCTTTATTTTCTAGAGAATAATTATTGATTTTTACTTTACCAGCAGTTTTTGAGATAAGACAACATAACATTCGTACAGTAGTAGTCTTTCCTGCCCCGTTAGGACCAAGTAAACCTAAGACTTCGCCTTCATTAACTTGCAAGGTGAGATCTTCAACAGCTGTTAAATTTCCAAATTTTTTTGTTAGATTTTCTACTTCTATCAAAGTAATTCATCTTCTTTAAGATGTCTCCAAAACGGAATCATTCTTGGTTTTTTTCGTAACGAGATTATAAACTACCCCAGCAATAAATACTACAGCTCCGAAACAGATCAGGCCTAATAATGGGTAACTAAAACCTTTTACAATCAATATAATTAAACTTACAATAGTAATGATAAGACCTGAAACCCAAGCATATCTAAATCTATTTGGAAGCATTTTGCTCAATCGAGGTATTGGTCAGTTTCCACGAGGTTTTTTTTAAATATATAAATGTTAATACTTCATAGAGATTTTATTACTGAGGATCACTGATTAGAAGGAGAGTAGAACTCTCTTGTTATCCAACAAATTACTTTTGATTCTCCTTTCACTACTTTATATATGATTTCCAGTATAATGTTTACAGAGCAGACATGGCTAACATTCACACAAGAACATTCATCGTCTTAATGATTATCAGTATCATTACTCTTGGAAAGGTACATTTTACTGATCAAGGCATGTGTCTGCTCACCCACTCGTTTGACTCATCACACAAACAACTGGAAGGGGTGCTCTCGCAGACACTAGGTGAAGAGCTTATCTTCAACTATACAGACTCTTTTTCCGAGAGCACTTTCCTTTTTTCCATTCATAATCTTAATCTAACGAAATATAACGAATTTACACTTAATTTCTATATTGAAGGGGATAAATCTTCGAAAGCAGGTATATCTGCTATTTTTGAGATTGGTTCTGCTCATGTAGAATTCTTAATCGAAAAGACTCATCAACAAACAGCTGTTTATTCTCTTTCTAGAGGTTTTACCTATGATATCCCAGCTGTTGAAGATGTCAATATTTCAGCTACTCTTAGTGGTCAAGCAACTTATGGCAACAGCGGATCTTTAATCATATTAGCTAATAGTACTATCCTCAATTTGGATACAATAGACATTACTGAAACTGAACAAGTTTTCGAACTTACACCTAGCTTTCTGCTCTTCGAGGGAAATATGGTGGGTTTGAGAGAGATTTCTGTTTCTTCTGCTTTCAATAACAGTTTCAATAGTTCATATATGGTAGATTTAACGATTAGATTCAACGCTAGTGATTTTCAATCGTTTTCAAATGAAGTAATTCTATTAGTAGATTCGATAGAAGTAGGAAGAAGCAGTTTTGTTGAAAATTCTTTTAATGAGATTAATTTTCAATTTGAAGCTTCTTTAGGATTTGTCTTTTTAGAAATGGCTTTCCAGATTAATATTTGCACGGAAATAGTTGAGATTAGTAACATAGAGGTTACAGGAAAAGTCGTTGAAAATACTCTAAATACAGACATTTTCAACCAATTTTCTTGGAATAATGGTATCGATGAAACAGTCAATCTCACCTCGCTTAAACCCTATTCTGCTAATAATGAGCAAATTCTCAATGTTTCATTAGATTGTAGTTTTGAAGGAACAACAGTTATTGAGGGAATCGAGTTTGATCTTTATTCAGGATCACAAAAAATCGATTCTGGAGTAATATCTGTTTTACAACAAAATGGTGAAATTCAGTCTATTAGGATTTTAACTTACTCTGACAATTACCAAGATGATCTACTACTGAAATTCTCAGCTGAAGCTACAGGTTCTGGCACTATTACAATTTTCAATTCTACTACTATCCTAATTAGAGATATTATTCATGTAACTGATAATGAATATGAAAGATATCTTGAAGAACACATCACTTTTCCAACGCCTATATATGGAGCTGTAACTAAGAATTATGTTGATATAGTTTACATTGAAAATACCACAGTCCCTTACCAACTTGAATTGCTTATGGAACTCTCAGCTTCTGATTCAAATTTTCAAAGTATTTCTTTATCACTTTTTGTCAACGATGTAGCAATTTCAACTAAATCAATTTTAGATGAAGGAGATGTGCATTTAGTCTTCCAAGTTGTACTGAACGAAGCATTTAACGAGATAAGGTTTTCTTTGAGTATTCTTGGACAAGGTTCAACTCTTACATTTGAAAACATGCGCTATCTACTTAAGCAAGGAGTGAATGACTCTAATAATCCATTAATACCTCAAAATGAGTTTAATATTCCATTTTTCAAAGTTCCCAAGAACATTTTCCTAGGCATCTTTGTTCTGTTTGATTGCTGGTTAGTAATGGGTATAATGATGCGTATCTATAAAGGTCGTAAACTCAGAAAGAAACAACAAGCTGAAAACGACGAGTTCATTCTAGAAATTTTTCAACTGACAAAAGAATAGAAAATGCAAGAGATTTTCTTCAGTTTATATATCAATTTAAATATTATCTAGTTGACATGGCAGTTCAATCTATCAGATCTAATGTATCGGAGAAAATTAAGAAAATTAGTAAAAAACAGAAGGAATTGATAAAAGAGAGCCTCTATACAAAAGGAGAGCTTCCTATTTTAGCTCAGATTTTTGTAGCTTTGTTATTTTGGTTTCTTATCTTTCTTATCTTAGCAGTTTTCTTATCTCCAACTTTGAAGTGGTTAGGAGTTATAATCGCTTTAGTTGGAGCTTTCCTCATCGTTCAAGCTATGAATTTTCTCGGTAGAAGGTTTGTTAAACAAGATCAAGAAGAGGAAGAAACCGAACTGCCATCAGAATCACTAGATATTACTGAGAATTCTGTACTTTTAGGTAAACACTATAAAAGAGGAAGGATTGTCTTAATTAAGAATCAGAAAGGTAAACTGTCTCTTACACCAATTCTCTTACTTCAGATCCTTTCTGTTTCTTCAAGTTCAACATCTATCTTTACATCTTTATCTACAAAATCCTTGCAACGTCTAAGTTTAAAGTATCATTGCAGTATCATTGATACAGCTAAATATGAGCTGATTCTACTCAAAGGAGAACCTAAGAAATGCAAGAATAACACTCTAAATATCACTTTGAAGCTCTTAGATGATAGTTTTTTCCAAGGAGCATTTGATATTATTTCAGAATTTCAGAGAGACAAAAGAATCGAATTTGAATTCCCACAAACGAGCATTCTTAGGGAAGTTTTCCCCACCTATGGCACAATTCTATCATCTACAAATGGAAACGAAAGAGAACAAGTTTCTGATGCTTTAGAAGAAATTTCAGAAGCTTCTGAATTAGAAGTTGAAGCGAGAAGATTGTATGAATCTTTTACTAATTTAGAGCAAGATGAATTGGAAGAAAATATAGTTGATTTGCAGGATAAGGAAACAGAAGAAATAGAAGAACAGCCTGTACCGATTCAAAAAACCAAGTTATCAGCTAATCCAAAACAAGAACAGATAGTTAAAGACGTTTTGTTAAGAGAGCTAAATTTCTCTTTAGATAGTTTTCTAAATGCTGTAAAGGGTTACTACAAAAAAGGAATTGAAAATAATTTAGACAAAAAATATGATATCGAAACAGACAAGTTTCTGAAATATGTGCATCTCTTCTGTGACAAAGAAGAAATTACATTTTTCTATCCCTCTTATTCTTATCTGTTGAAGATAATCGAGTTTCTAGATATTGAATTGCCATCCTCAACTGATATTGATAACTTTACAACTAAACTAGCTGAAGAGTATGTGAACATTGATTTTTCAGAAAATCACAAAGAGAAACTAAAACAATTTTTAGATTCAAAAATAACCAACCCTAACAAACAAATCTCAGAGAATTTTGAGAGCGGTAGTAAAGTAGATTCCATTCCCCCTCCTCCAGTAAAAAAACAACAAAATATAATCAATCAGGAGGAAATTAAATGATAGAAGAAATGTTCTTTCTTGATATTATTGAGTTCTATCTCAAATTTTGGTTACTTTCCCTTGCTTTACGATTTGTACTTTCTTTTCTACCATGGAAAGTATTTGATATCTTGAGATTTATCGGCAATCTTATTCGGTTCCCAATCAAACGATTCTTCTATTGGATCTATGGAGTAAAAGTAGAAGAAACAGATTTAGAGAAATCTACTTTCTTAACTGAAGAGATTGATGATTTCGATTGCAGAATAACTTCTAATGTGGTAGGACCTTTATTGATACAAACTTATGTTGGAAGTTTTATTTTATATTGGGCTAATCAGTTATATCCAACATCGTATTTATGGATAAGTATAATTTTGTATGTTTTCGGGTTCTGCATTATTCTCATGTCAGCTCCTGATTTTAAGGAAGCAGAAGAGCTCGTGAGGGTAAGTGTTAAATCTATTCTCAAATGGTTTGCAAAACTCGTTTTTCTATCAATACCTGCCTATCTCTTAATCCACTTTTTCGTTGGGATTGAGACTTTAGCTCAAGCAGTTTTTGTTCTTACTTTACTCATTCCAGTATATTATAACAGGAAGAAAGAGTCAGGAGAGAGATGGGTAAAATCTAAAAAAGCGAAAGTGGCCGAGGTAGATCCTTTTGGAGAATAATCTTGAAGTTAATGAGATTGTAGACAAAATCATCGAAAATCTCGAGACTTCTCTTGATAAATTAGGACGAAGTTTACATTTAGACAAGAAACAAACAGAAGAAGAAAAGAAGAAAGATACTGATTCTGTGAATTTACAAAACGAAGAGTTTAGTCACACAACTAATAGACCATTTGCAAGTGTAAGATATGCAACCCCTGATTATGTAATTAAAATAGAAAGTAATTACAAGCAGCTACATGTAGAAGAAAGCACTTACATACCAATTCCTGTAATAAAGATTCCAAAACTTCCAAGTGAAGAAACCAAGCAGAAAGAATCTCTAACTACATCTAAAAAGCTTGACTTAGATGAAACTGCTGGTACTCAAGTAAAGATACAAGAAGAAGAGGAAGAGGAAGAAAAAAATATTGTTGAAAATAACTTAGATATTGATACGGACATTCACTTTGTTGACATACCCAAAGCTGTAAGATTAATACATCTCTATGGTCCTCCTGGTTCTGCTAAGAGTACTTTTGGTCTTCAATCTGCAATAGAGATTTCACCAAGAAAAACCTATTATTTCATCACCAGTCATGCTACTTCTATAATTAAAAGAATAAAGCAAATTTGCGAGCACGAAAGGTGGAATGATTTTAAAGGATTCAAACAATCTTTCTTCCCTATAGAGATCTCAAACTTAGAGGTTTTAGAAGTTCAATTGGAAAAAATTGAACACTTGAGTGCTGAGGAAGTAGGAATGGTTGTAATTGATCATTTAACTGATTATTCTCGTGGACAAATACATAAGGAAGAAAAACGAAAACAGCTCAGAGAGTTATTAGAGAGGTTGTATATTCTCGCAGACGAAAAAGATTGTAAAATTCTAATAATTAATGGTTACTCTTACAAGGATTCTGCCCCAGCTGAAGACATAGTTGAATCATTCTGTGATATGTCTTTGCAGGCAGTTGTTGAAGATGGGGGAGTCAAGTTTATTTCTGAAACAGAGGAATTTTCTCTACAACTCGATGATTCAGGAGTGAGGAATTTACATGTTAACGTTTATTACTAAAAGACAGTATTTCCTTTGTTTTTATATCAAACTAATTATTATAAGGTGAGACATGGTATGACAATAGAAAGTGATCTTGTTAACAAACTTGCAGACAGATGGCAATCTGAAGGTTTACTCGTTGCCAAAGAATTACATATCCCTATTATCAATCAGATATATTACGATAATTATTTAGAAGGTCGTGAATATATCAGAATCGATCTTGCAGCTTATAACAAAGAAACTAATAAGATTATATTTGTTGAAGCTGAAAATGGTTTATATCTCCAACACCCTCAAATCTACTTACCTTTCTGTAATTTACTTTACATCCTTTGTCCAAACGAGATGTCCTCTTACAGACAAGAACAACTAGACTGGAGTTTAGAACAAGGTATTGGAGTCATTGAGCAGACTGGTGAGGATTTTACGGAGACTATTTCACCTAATTCTCGTCGAATTTTTCCAGCTGTTGAAGCTTATGTAAAAGCTAGATTGTTCAAAAGAATAGAAAAGGAGAAGAAAAAAAATGTCATCACTACTAACTAAAAATAAACCTAAGAAATTCTTAGGAAATAATAAATCAATCTACACCATCAGGAAAGGAAATACGATCACTTTTTATTGTGCATTCATAGTAAAACCTCACCGTAGAGTAATCCAAGAAAAAAAGAAATCTTACAAATATGATGAAACTTTGGAAGAAGAAACATCTCCAACCATTTTAGATATTCTAAATCAAGTCAGGAAATTAAAAACTTCAGTTCACAGAATTTTTCTTCCTGGAAATGTTAGAAGAAAGAATTTGGAGAAAAATCAAAATAAAAAGACATCAGGAGAAGATCAGATTCTTGATGAATTATTTGAAAATGAAAATCAGATTATTGATGTAAAACTAACTTTCTATCTACTTAAAGCTTGGAAAACTTTCGAGATTGGAGATACTTTCTTAACAGTTGATGATCTAGTTGAAGAATTCGTTTCTCTTCTAAGAGCTGAGTTGAAACAGAAAGTAGAAAATATGGGAAAGGTTGGCAGGTTACTAGGTTCGACTTTAGAGGAGTTTATTCTTTATGGCACTTTAGAAAATAAGAATTTCCTTTCTACAGGTAAAAAGATGTTTACAGAATTAACTAATGATTACTTTACTATTGAAAAAGAAGACGAATTCTTGAAAAACTTCTCTCTCGGCCCAGCTGTAGATCAACGTCAGAAGAGTGTTTTCTCTTTCCCTACTGGTATCGAATCGGATGAACGTTTTATTCTTGGCCAAGCTGATAATGAGATGGGTATTGGTTTACCTGAAAATGCTTCTTTTCCAATTTTATTAGCTGGCGATAAGAAAACAAGAGAGATAATGACAAATCGTATCCTTGAAGGGAAAAAGTTTATTATACTTGATCCTCGAATGAATCTTGAATTTCAAGATAGAGTAGAATCCCCTTCAGAAAGTCTAGTATTGGGTGAGAATTTTAGCTTCAATGTACTCACTCCTGTTCTTGAAGATTACATTCCCGAAAAACTTGCAACTCAGTATCTAAGTAATTTTATAGACATTTTACGACTTGTAAGCGATGTGAGAGGAGAGGGTCCAGTCCTACTTAGAGATTTGTATGATTTTTATGTTAATGAATATCAAGAAGAACAAGAAGATATACTCTTTCCAAGAAATGACCTTCAAGTGTCTTTGAACGATCTTTATACTATGCTTACTGTTGAACCTGGTGGTTTAGTAATTACTGATTATCAATTATCTATTATTCGCTCTTTAATTAATGAAATTAGAGATCCTTGTATAAGCGAAACTACCAAAATATTGGATAAAAAAGGATTGGAAGAATTATTTGCTTCAAACAAAATTATAGATTTCAGTTCTCAAGGTTATAAGATTCAAAGATTATTCTTTTATTCATTTTTACTTCAACTATCTATTTATGAACAAATTTCGAAGAGTGATGAGGAAACAATCATCTATATTGATGATGCTGAATTATTCTTCTCAAGGGAGAGAGACAATAGTATTTTAGTTCATATTCTTAAGAAACTAGAAAATAGCAGATTTAAAATTATTTTATCAACACCTTATCCTTCACATCTATCTCCGAGTATTTTTGATATGACATACAATCGAATCGTAGGCAATCTCAAATCCGCTAAATGTACAAGATTATTAGCAGATTCTCATGGATTCTATAAAGGACAAATAGACTTCTTAAGAAGATTACCTAAAAATAGTTTCTTCTTAATTAGAGAGGATTTAGCAGAAAAACCTCTGTTATTAGATTTCTTTCTTGAAGATGTTGCTAAGCATGATAAACAAGTAGTAGAAACTGTTCGCAAAGTAGTGAAACAGACTTCTATTACTGATGAAGATAAAAAGAAATTAACAATTAATTACGAAGATTTTGTAAAACTTCATCCAGTAATGAGGGAGATTTTAGAAAAATTATCTTCCAAAGTTAATAGAGGAATAAACACAGAATCACTTCCTAATCTTTTCACTCAGTGGCCTATTAACAAAGTCAAAGAAGCTATTTCAGCTCTTGAGATGTTTGGATATATTTTCTTTGAATCAGTAGATAAGAAAGGCAAAAAGAATGAATATTGGACAAAAATAACCCCCAGAGGTAAGAATTTTCTTGAAAAAATCAAATATTCTGAATTACTAGAGGAACAGAATAAAGAGGTTGAATATGATGAAGAAGGAGAAGAGTTCTTACCTAATTATATTGAAAAACCAAATATCGTTGAAATAACAGAAAAAGAAGAAGATGAATCCTTAATAACTAAATTACAATTGATAAGGAAGATAATTCGCGACACTAGAGACTCCGGTGATTCTGCTGAAAATAAACTGGATATTCTTCATTCTTTCCTTGTTCAAATTTCTCCTTTATTGAAAGGTGATTACATAGAAGAGAAGATAAAATTAGATAAATTCTTAGTTAACTTGCAAGATTTGCTTGACGAAAAAGAAAAAATTGATGATATTCCTCAGAAAATTCTATCTCAGATTTTTCATAAAGCTCTTTCTTTGATTGATAGTATCCAGATTCGAGCTACTTATGGGGAGCAGAGTTCAGCTGATGAAGATGAAGAATTTATCGGTAAAATAATCGATAAGGAACTTAATTCAGAAAAATGGCAAGAGTTTGATAGAGATATTTTTCTCACTGAAATTCCTGAATTATCGGAAATATCTTCTAAATTAGATAGAGACAAAAAACAGATTGATGAGTTGATAAAGTCAGAATTCCCTGAAGAAGTATTAAAGGGATTAGAACTATCTTTAGCTCTTCCGAAAGAAGAATTCTTAACGATGACAACAGAAGCAATTGCATCACTCCTTCAAATTAAAACAAAATTCTTCCCTAATATGAAATCAGAAGAGTATCTTGATGAAATAAACTCGTTCTTCAAATCATCAGGTTATCCTGAGCCATATGAAAAGGCTCAACAGCTACTTTGGGAATATTCTGTGGTTGAAAAAGAAAGTTCTGTTAAATCCGCATACACAATGCGGAATAGGAGAGAGATAATCGAAAGTATTCAGCAAGAAACTAGTGAGTTTGATTTTGATACTAATTCAAAGAGTAAAAACAATCTTGTAGGACAGCTCAAAGATAGCATCAGGAAAAGGATAAACAATGATTAGTTTTACTTTAGATAATCCTTCTCTAACAGATTTTCAGGATAAATGCTTACGAGAATATAAGAAAGAGAAAGATGTTTTAGTTATTGCACCGAGTAGTTCAGGGAAAACTTTTGTAACAGAGCAATATATCTTAGAATACTTTCAGTCAGTTTATGGTAAATTTCTTGTTTCACCTAAAAGATACAAAATAGGATTCATACTACCATACAAATCTTTAGCAGTTCAAGAGTACAATCATTTTGAGACATTAGTAAGTCATAGAGGGATAAAAACTCTACTTGCAGTTGGTGGAGTAGATGTAGAAGAAGAAGATGTTGCAAATAGTAACATTATCATAGGAACTTATGAGAAATTTCTCACATTATTAAAACGATATGAAGTATTAGGTAAATACCTCCGAATTCTTGTTATCGATGAATTCCACTTTTTGGGCACTGATAGAGGAAGAGCTCTTGAAGAGATCATATTACAATGGAAAAAACAAGAGAACATGGCTCAATTAATTCTTTTATCATCTTCTATCTCCAATCCTTTGGAAATTTCTGATTGGTTAAATGTTTATCCTATTATAGAGAAAAAAAGACCAGTACCAATTGATTATGATGTTGAGATTGCAGCAGATACTATAAAATACATAGAAAAAATTAGAGAAAACAAGCAACTTCTGGTTTTTACTCATTCAAGATCTGACGCTGAACTTTTATCAGAAAAAATAGCGTCAAAAAATAAACAAAAAAACGATATTGAAATTGATAAATTAATAGAACAGAGTTTAGAAAGCACAAAAGATGCAAAAACAAAAAAGATTCTTCAACAAACATTCTTCCCTCCTCAATTAAAAGAGATGGTGAAAAAAGGGATTGCCTACCATCATGCTGGGCTCTCAGATTTAGTTAGATTGTTAATTGAAGATCTTTTCATAAATGGAGAAATAGATGTTTTGGTCTCAACTTCTACTCTGTCAGCTGGAGTAAATCTTCCTGCTGATATATCTGTTTTTAATCTAAAACATAACCGAATTAAAACAGAAAATAACATGGTCTTCCAGACACTAGGAAGAGCTGGAAGATTAGGTTTCAAGGATTATGGGAGAGGTATTGTACTTGTCAGAAGTGAGAGAATGAGAAGAAGCACTGAAGAGAAATTCTTTGACCATTCTAATGAAAATAAAGCTAAACCAATCTTTCATTCTATAGAAAGCAAATTTGGCGATTATGATTATTTACTTCAATTCTACTTGGATGTTTTCTATTATCACAAACAGTCTTCTTCAAGCGAGTTAATGGATCTTCACGAGAAAATAGAAGAAACATTATGGTATTATCAAAAACGATCAAAATTGTTGCGAGATATAACTCAACTAAGATTATTACAAGCACTTTTTTCCTCTGCTGATTCTACTTTAGAAACTGCTGAAATCATTGAGTTTTACAAAAGACTAGATAAAACCAATAACATCAAAGATAGAAAAATGGAAATAAAATCTATTGAAGGATTGAATTCAGCTGCAATTGTAGCAACTATCCAAGAACAATCTAAATTATTTCAGATTTATCTTTCTCCTTCACGCAGGAGTTGCACATGCCAAAACAAGCATTCTAATTTCATCTGCAAACATCAAAGATTTTTACTTGAAACATATCCAGAAGGACAAGAGAGATGGTTAAATAGTTATGGAATAGTGGATTTTCTTGTAAGAGAAGGATTCGTTGTTAGATCGTCAGGAGATAATATCAATCTAACATATATGGGAAAATTAGCAGCTAACCATTACATTCATCCTTACGATTTCTTAGACTATCTAGAATTTTGTGGGATTAATAAAGAATTAACGATAACTCAGTATCTAAAACAATTCATAACTAGAGATAAGAGGATAAAACAAGAAATCAAAGCAAATGAGCTTTCTTCTTTATTAGCAATCAGATTAGCTCATGATATTGTAAATGGCAGAGAAATCAGAGAGATATGTGAGAAATATAATATCAGTGATAGTTTTGTTGATGATTGGCGAGAAACAATTTTTCGTTTCATGAAAATGTTTGAAGCTTTAAATCAATTTATAGGTAAAAGGGAGGAGGCAGAAAAGATAGCTGAGTGGATTGCTAAGAGTAATGGTTTAGCAGAATTTGATTATGTAAAACTAGATAAAGAGCAACAGAATAAAATAAGGATTGAAAGCTAATATCTTTAAGAACTCTCACTCATCTTATTTCGACTAATGTACAGATTTAGAAATCTATAGGTGAAGATAAAGGATGTTGATCTTTCTCATAAACTGGACCATACCCGTCAATAAAATAATCTCCTGAAGTCCAGTCGCTCCAATAATTGTAATCCCAGTCATTATTCAAGCCTATATCATATGCTTGAGAAAACTCTCCAATTGCATTATCGATAAAATTGTTAAATGTAATAGTACAGAAAAAAGAGTCCGAAATAATAGCATAGGAAATACTATTGATAATTTGATTGAATTTAACAGTGATAAATACAGAATTATGTTCATAGTCTATACCTACTTCATTGTTAGTAAAAGTACAGTTTTGAACTGTTATATGTTCAGAATTTCTGATATATATTGCAGTTTCGCAATCTGTTACAGAACTGTTAGTAATAGTTAGATTTTCACAAAAAGCTATTTTGATACCAATAGAAGAGTTGGAAATAAATTGGTTTTCTATATCTATCAAACCAGAATTATAAACAAATAATAACGAGTAAGTTTTACTGATTGATACATTGAATATATCTTCAAAAAAACCTATTTCAACACCATTTATTGTATTATTTTCAAACACATTAAACAATTGAGGACACTCATTGAAATTATCAGCAACTCTAATCTCAAATTTGCTTGACTCAAATGAATTTTCAATAAAATTTTCTACATAAGAATTGGATATACGCGAACCATCAGAGTTACCATAAAAAGTGTTGTTTTGAACTGAATGAATTAAACATGATGAGATAAACAGTTGAGCGTCATGAAATATATTATTTAGTATACTAACTTCTTTACTGAAGGGAGAGAAACCTCCATAATCATAATTGACACCCATTAAACTAAAGAAAGCTGAATTAAATTCACAGTTTTGTATAATGAAAGCTATTGGATTTTCATTCCAATATAGTACTATCGAAAAACCTGAATCAAACACTAAATTTTCGATTATATATGGATCACCATTGGTGCCTGAACCTCTAGAAGCATATTTTTCCATAGTTTCCATATTGCAGATATCTACATCTTCGTCATTACAACTTATAGGATTTTCAATGGTAGGTTTAATAAGAATAATAGCTAAACCGCTGAAGAGAATTAGTGAACCTATGATTAGTAGTACAACTATCGAATTTCTAGAAGAGTCCTCGACAGACATCTAAGGAATAATAGACTCAAAGATGTTTATTTATTTTTCTTGAAACCTTAGTTTTTCATATGAATCTGCACTTCAAAAATGCTCTAAAACTGGTTAATTTTGATGTTGTTTTCTCGCATTTATATATGAATCTAAATATTATCTAGTAACATGGCTAACAATATTGAAAATAGTGAAGAAAGTAAACCTTCTACCAAGAAGAAATCCATAAAAGATACTGATTCTCTTGAAGAGTTTTTAGCTGGAATCAAAGGTCTTTCTGACACTATGAAAAAACGTATTCACAAGGTTTTGACTACTGAAGGAATAATCGACCCTAGAGGTATCAAATCTTTTACTGAGAAGCAACTCACTGAACTTCCTGGTATTACTGATACAACTGCTGGTTTATTATTGGATCAGTTCAAAACAAAAAGTGAAGATAAAATTTTCCTTTCTTTAGATGAAAGAGAAGAATTGGAAACCGAAAGAGAAAAAATCAAAACTGGTTCCAAAGCTATGGATGATCTTCTCCAAGGTGGTATTCCAACTGGTACTTTTTGTGAATTATATGGTGCTCCACAAAGTGGTAAAACTCAGATCTGTTATTCTCTAAGCGCTAATTGCTTACTTCCTGAAGAGTATGGTGGACTAGGTGCAGGTGTTATTTGGTTAGACACTGAAGGTTCATTTAACAGTCAAAGATTGAAACAGATAATATCGTATTATCAATATACTCACAGTATTCCTGACAAGAAATTTAATACTGACCAATTCATGGTCGCTGCTACTCGTTCCTTAGCTGCAATTGAACTAGCTCTTAAAGAAGCAGGAAGAATAATACCAAAGAATAATGTTAAACTTCTCATCGTTGACAGTCTCATGGATCCTTTCCGAGCTGAATACGGTGGATTAGGGCAATTAGCTGAAAGACAGAAACATCTTAACCGAGTTCTACATTTACTTATGAGAATTGCTGAAGCATGGGATTTAGCAGTCGTCTATACTAATCAAGTAATGGCTAATCCTGATCCTTTTGCTACAGCAATGGATAAAGTTCAACCTGTAGGAGGTTTTGTACTTGGTCACGCCTCTGATATTAGACTCTGGTTACGTAGAGCTACATCAAAAATTCGCAAAGATAATGATGCTCCAAATGCTCGAAGAGCCCTTATAACTGACTGTGGCTGGCTTCCACAGCAAGAGACTCACTTTTCTCTCGGACCTTTTGGTGTTTGTGATGTTGAAGAAGAAGCTAATCATCGCAAATTAGCTTTAGATATCGGGTATACTTTAGATGCTCCCGCAGAAGAAGAGGATGAAGAGATAGAGACAGAGTTTGCTTCATTAGATTAAGGAGGAGAGAGATTTGCGTAGAGTTGTTGTTCTTTTTGTTCTTTTACTATTTATCCCTCAACCAATGACTCAATTAGTGGTCAAAAGTATGGTTAAACCTTCAGTAAATACAGATGGAAAAAGTTTCAATCTTGAATACAATCCTGATACAGACTATGTTGTTGAAAATAGGATTATACGCATAACTCCTATTACCGAAGATGAGTACAAAGAGTCTCTCTCTAAGAGTTCGTCTAGTGTTCCTCATCTTTCTCCTGCTATATATCCGAGTCTTACTGAAGTTACAGGAAGCAGTTCTACTCTTCACAGAGGAGACTTGTTAAGCGCTTCTGCTACTACTGAGTATGAACTTTTAGGATACGTTCCAGTAGATAGAGGATATCACTATTGGTATGACTTACAAAATGTTGTTTCTGATAACGATAACTTTGTTTCTACAATTAGTGTAACTAAAATTGCGATAGAATTCAGCTCTACTGTCGATTGCAATGTAATGGCATTTTCTCTTAATTTATCTCAAATCAGCACTCCTATTTCTAATTCGATAAAATTCTATTTGACAGACAATCTCTACAATTATCTTAACGATTATATGATGTATTCTGAGATTTCACTTCACTCTTATAATTCTCAGAAAAACAATCCTGATTCCCCTCTGTTATTCGCTTTTTGGAATCATCCTTTAACCACTCCCATCAGTAATGTTTTAACAGCTGATACACCTTATTTTGTGGTTCTAGAATCAACAACCAATTTCATGCTCCAAACCTCTTCTGATCTCACAGGTTCAGATGATAATAATGTTTACACTTTCGAGAGTAGTTCTTGGGTAGTGCAACCAAATATTGATGTAAATCTTGGAGTTTATACTGGTTCCTTAATTCAATCTTCTAGTTTAGGAGCTTCAGGTACATCAAATCTTTCTTATGATTCAACCTATACTTCTGGAGTGAACCACAAACTTGTTGTTAATTACTATGATGGTAGTTTAATGTATGATGGTTGTTCAGATTTTCTTGACTTAACTATTCTTGATTCTTTTAATCCTGAATATGTTTACTTATCTTCTCCTCCAACAGCTGAATATGGAGATGAAATCGAGCTTACAGCAAGAGTTGAGAACAGTTATCATCAACCTTTAAAAGGTGAATTAATAGGTTTCTATGTTTCTGACGACAATCAAAGCTGGTCGCTTATTGGGCAAACAAATTCATTAGAAAATGGTTATGCTATTGAATCCTATAGCATACCTGCTGCTTCTGGAACTAAATACTTTAAAGTAGTTTTAGATCTCCTTGCAGCTTATAGTTCTACTCAGATGAAAAAAGAAACGATATTTGTAGAAACTCCTCAAATTAACTGTATTTACGGCAGTGCAGTAGGAGCATATAATTTAGCCCCTTTCCAGCTTTATACTCGTGTTTATGACAACGAAGGAAATCCAGTTGTGAATCAGATGGTTATCTTCTTCATGCAAGGAGCTCTTGATCCAATTTTTGCTTATACCAATCAATCTGGTTGGGCGATAACAGCTAACGGCTATATTAATTGGAATTCAGGATTTTACTC
>CAZJUB010000038.1:0-22755 GCA_964549075.1 uncultured archaeon
AACAATTACATCCTATCTGCAGTATATGTGTTCCACTAAAACAGTTGAATTCACTAATGATGGGATTTACTCTTTGGTAAAAAACCAAAAGATTATCTCATCTGAAGAACTAGCTGAAGCTACAAAACAAGTAGAAAACAGCTTATTAGGATATAAATCTGCGATGGAAATAATTAGAGAAGCGGAAAAATTATTTTCTTCAGCATGATTTTAGCTCAAATATAGCTTGACTTTAGTAAGATGTAACTGATACATCAGGTTCTGAATCTGATACTTTAGGTCTTATCTTCTTCCATATATTTTTCACTTTTTCAACATCATTTGGATGAGCATAAGCTCTAACTAGCGTAAAAAGTGTTCTATAAGCTTTAGGACCTGAAAATGTGGTTATATATGAAGTAGTGTTAAGTGCTTCATTAAGAGTAAACGAAGATGTACCTGGACGAATACGATCAAAAGGATCATAAATATATATGTTTGAAGCTTGAAACTCTTGTTCATTAATTGTAGATAATTTATTAGTTGAATCAACTTTTATATCAAATTTAAATCTGATTTTGTTTTGTTTAGCATAACTTTTAACCTTTTTAATGAAAGATTCTTGTGCAGTTAAATTACATAGTTCCTCAACACTAATTCCCAAATTTTCTGCTGTTGATTCATCAATGATTTTTTCCCAAACTGCCTTATATAAACGACGATCAAACAAGTCTTTTACTAATGATTTCGCTACAGCTAAATCTTCTGATTCTTTTGAGAATATCTCTCCTAACAACGTATATTCGTTGAGGTATGTGTATCTAGCTAAATCATTTGTTCGTTCGATAAGTTCGAGAGGTTCACATGCTTCTCTTAGCATTTCATGTATTGTTATATCTGCTGCTCGTGCTGTTTTATGGAAATAAACATTCTTATATTCAAAGAAGCGTCCTATAAGAGACGAATAAATATCATCTAAACACTTCCAGTTATAATGTATAGCTTCTTTATCTAGATGCATCTGAATGGTAGTATTATTGATAATACGATTTACTGCTATTATTCCAAAGTGAAGAGTACCTGCAAAGAATGAATCTAAGAGCAAGAAATCTAAACGATAAGCACCAAGTGCTCCATGGATTAATGGATGAACAAGATAATTTTCACCATTCCAGATTTTCATTAATTCCTCAGGATTTGTAAATTCTTCAATAATTGGCTTGAGAAACTCAGAAAAGACCATTTTATCTCTATGAACATCATGTCCATGAGGTGCATCAGGATATACTCGCTTGAAAACAACATCATCATATGTATGACTAAATGGGCCATGACCAATATCGTGCAAAAGAGCTGCGATACGAGCTGTTTGTGTTATCTCTACAACATCATCTTCTTCTCTGAATACTTCTTCTGCATATTTTCCTGCTAAATGCATAACTCCCACACTATGTGTAAATCGGGAATGAATTGCAGATGGATAAACCTGTCGAACTCCTGAGAGTTGGCTTATCCAGCGTAATCTTTGAAATATTGGAGAATCTATTATTTTGTTTTCAATGTCTGTCATTCGTACTTCATCATAAATAGGATCTCTGATAGTACGAGTGAATTTTAACACGTCTCTCATAGTTATTCCGCCACAATACCTAGTGTTTAATTAATATAATAACCTTTTAATCTTTTTGCTCTTATCTAAAATTACGACAAAAAACGTCTTGAGGTGAAAAAACACATTTTTGGAGAAAAAAGTGGTGGTGGACCGACCGGGATTTGAACCCGGGGCTACTTCATTGCGAACGAAGCGATCTCCCAGACTGATCTACCGGCCCAAACAAGTAAAGAATATTATCTCTATAGAAAATGATAGTATAAAATAAAACAACACTGAAGGAGAAAGATTATGAAATTATGGGTATATTATGAAGCACTTTTTACTCTCATAATTTTTCTTCTACCGATAGCATTCCAATATTCTACTTCTGCACCTTCTTTAATACCACTTTTGATTTCTTCTTCTTCAGGTATCGCTGCTTCAAAAGTTTCATATGTTTCAAGATCCATGAGTTGGACACTATCAGCAGCTATTGATAAAACTTGGGCGTTTCGCTTATCAATTACTGGAGATTGCATCTTAAAATCACCAGGTAAAGTAATTTCAGTTTTGCTTCCTGTGAAAATATTTTCAATCTTCATTCTGCATTTTGCATGTCCATGTTTTCCACTTTTTGATTTCTCAGTGGAACGGACTAAGTAAACATCATCATTGTGGATAATGTAATAACCTTCTTTTATTTGACCTGCTTTTACAGGTTTAATATCATGTTCAGACATTTGTATATCTCCTACAAGTTCTTCTTTCTTTATTATTTAATTTCTATTGATATCCTATTTAAAGGATTTTGGTTAAAATATCAAGCATGAAACAAAATATTACTAAAATAAATAAGATTTTTTAGTTAAAGTAAAGAGTAATCTTATCTCTGAGGTTTAGCTTTTTTTCCAATAACAATTTGATTAATAGCAGTACCATTAATGTGTGTTACTTGCCATTTTACACCTGGAAGATCTCCCATAGCACCTTTTTGAGCACCACCTATACTGCAAACAATGACTTCATCATGTTCATCAATATAGAGAAGACCACCATCATGAGGGACAAAAGCACCTACTTGTTTCCCATTTTTAGCTAGTCTAACTCTTACACACTTTCTCATTGCTGAGTTAGGTTGTTTACTTTCAACACCATATTTCTCTACTACTATACCTCTAGCAGCTGGAGCTCCCTCTAATGGATCTGTTTTCTTGTCCAATCTTAACATTCTTCTTTTGTATTGGATATCTTTCCATCGAAAGTGTTTTCTCTTGTTTTTCAGCGCTCTTGCTGCGAATTCTCCTTTCGGACTTTTTGATCCAGTCATATTAAATCACATTTTTTTGTAAGGATGTATGTGCCATAGTTAGACTTCAAACTTTGGTTAGAGTTCCCTCATTAGTTTTTAATAAAAACTTTCTGTTCACTTACTTTTACAACGATATTGAGGTAGAATCAAAAGAAGTAAAAAAGAAAAAATAGATTTATTTCTTTTTATCATCACTAAATTCTCTATAATTGGAACTCATGGTGAGGTCTACAATTCCAGTACCAAGGGCAATAGTTTGTCCAACAATCACATTCTCAGTTATACCTTCAAGTGGATCATATTCTCCATGAATAGCTGCATCTAAAAGATGTTTAACAGTTACTTCAAAAGCTGCTCTTGCAAAAACTGAACTCTTCTTTCCTGAAACTCCATGACGACCAATTTGTTGTATTTCACCTGTATGTGTCATTAGATCAGAAACAAGCATAACATGTCTTTTATCAACATCTAAACCTTGTTCTTTCATAACGAATAACGATTCTCTTACTAAAGCGTTTCTTGCTGCCTCAATTCCTAATGTTTCAGTAATTTGATTAATATCTGTGGTGTAACATCTTGTTGGATCAACACCAGGAATACGAAGTAGCTCACTATAATTGCTTCCTTCACTTTGCAAGAAGTAGTTACCCTCTCTATCCTTCATAACTACAACACGTGCAACATTTTTAATTCCTTTAATTGGAATCTCTCTTACTTTTTCTGCAAGTTTAGGAAGGTCACTAAATTTCAGTTCTTTAAGTGGGGTGATAATAACGGTGTATTCATCATCAGGATCAACTTCAACTTTGCAATCTTTTCTGCGTAGTTGTATTCTTTTGGTTACAGTTGGAATCTCAATCCCTTTATCTTTAAGAAGAACTTCATCAAGTTTGATTCTTACTGTACCTTCAGAGAAACTGTGTGTAATACTATCTGCAATTTTGTTTACGGTTGTTAGCTCTATCCTTCTAGCAACTTGTTTAGCTAATTCTTCATTATTTTCCGCGTACTGATCGAGATATATAATCATAGTTGGAGTACTTGGATTCTTTCTAGCATCTAAAATTTCAATTAAACGTGGCAATCCTCTAAGAACAGACATTTCCGCTACTCCTGAATAATGGAAAGTTTGCAGTGTCATCTGAGTTCCTGGCTCTCCAATTGATTGTGCGGCAACAGTTCCTACAGCACTTCCTGGGTCAATTTGAGCAAATTCATAGCTGTTGACTACTTCTTTAATAATCTGTTCAAGTTGTGCTTTTGTTAATTTTTTCCCTTTAAGTTCTCTTTCTAATTCGTTGTAAACAGTATCAGGAACAAGTTTTTTCTTATGAAATTCATCTAATCGTTGAGTGATTTGATTTTTAGTAAGTAATTCTGCCATCTTTTATCCCTCCAATGTATCCTCATCAGAATGAGTTTCAAGAATCTTGCTTATAATTATCGAAACATTCACTGCTTTACCATGATCACTTTTTGCAACGTCCACATTATCTTCACCATAAAGAAATTGTACTATCTCGCCAGCTGCATTACGTACTGTTTTATCATAGCAAGATGAAATGTCTTGTAGAGCATTTACTAATCTTCTTTGCATATAACCACTTTGTGATGTACGAACTGCAGTATCTACTAATCCCTCACGACCTCCTGCTGCATGCATAAAGAACTCTATTGGATTTAAACCTGATCTGAAACTACTATCTACGAAACCATGAGCTTCTGCAGATAGGTCTCCTGGTTTGAAAAATGGTAAAACTCTATCTTTGTATCCTCTTTGTATTCTCTGACCTCTAACAGCTTGTTGACCAACACATGCACTCATTTGTCCGAGATTTAACATGTTACCTCTAGCACCTGTTTTTGCCATAATTAACGCTTCATTGTCTGGTTCTAGGTATTTAGCACTTACATCTGAGCAATCTGTTCTAGCTTTGGATAATATCTCCATGATTTTGGCTTCTAAAGTTTCTTCTTCAGTACGCCCTGCTTGTCTTTCTAAAGTTCCATCTTCATATTTGCTGATCACTTCGAGAACGTTTTTCTTAGCATCTGTAAGTATTTCGTCTATCCTTTTTTCTGCTTCATCAGGAATATCTATATCACTTGCTCCCATACTGAAACCACGAAGGGTAATGTTTGTAGTAAGCATTCTTGTAACACTATCCAGAAAAGTACGTGTTCTATCAGCCCCATACTCTTTTAGTATTCTGTGAAGGACACTATCTGGCACTTCTGCTCCAAATGCTTTTTTATCAATAATTCCAGAAACTAAAATACCATCTCTTATTAGTATATAACCCTCAACTGGACACTTAGCTTTTTTACATGTTTCATGTTTTTCACACAAATTGTTAAACATTGTAAAATTGAAATCTTCAGGTAATAAAGCACTAAAGAGTGTTTTGCCTGACCACAGAAGTTCACCTTTAGGTCCTTTTTTATCGTGTTTTGGTAAATCTTCTAATCCAGCAGCAGTAATGAGTTGTGCTGCTTCGCTTCTTTGATAATAAGCTGTTTTTCGTGTTAAATAATAAGCACTTGTAATGAAGTCTTGAATTGCTCCTATTATTGGTCCACCATAGCGAGGAGTACTTATCTGCTCCTGAACTCTCATTAGAATCCTTGCTTCAGCTTGTGCTTCTTCACTTTGCGGAACATGCAGGTTCATTTCATCCCCATCAAAATCTGCATTGTAAGGTCTACAAACAGGGAGTGTTAATCTGAAAGTTTTGTATGGAACTACTTTCACCTCGTGAGCCATAATGCTCATTCTATGGAGACTTGGTTGCCTATTGAATAATACTACATCTCCATCACGTAGATGTCTCTCAATTATAAATTCTGGTTGGAGAGAATCTGCAACAGCTTGGAGGTTTCGAGCATAACGTAAATCAACTCTTCTTCCATCGGGACGTATAATATAGTTTACACCAGGGAAATTTCTAGGTCCTTTCATAACTAGTTCTTTCATTTCCTCAATATTCCATTCAGTAACTCTTTCTGGAACAGTTAGAATTTCTGCTATATCTTTAGGTACACCTACTTCATTTATACTTAACAATGGATCTGGACTTATAACTGTTCTTGCGCTGAAATCTACTCGCTTTCCACTAAGATTAGCTCGGAATCTTCCTTCCTTTCCTTTTAATCTCTGAGTAAGAGTTCTTAAAGCTCTTCCGCTTCTATGTCTTGCTGGTGGGATACCACTTATTTCATTATCAAAATATGTGCTGACATGATATTGTAACAATTCCCATAAATCTTCAACAATAAGCTGAGGAGCACCTGCTTCTCTGTTCTCTAGCAACCTTTGGTTAATACGTATTATATCTACCAGCTTATGTGTTAAATCGTCCTCAGATCTGATACCATTCTCTAGAGTAATACTTGGACGAACACTTACTGGAGGAACTGGTAAAACCCATAGAATCATCCATTCTGGACGCGCATATTCAGGATTAATACCTAATAGTTTACAGTCTTCTGTAGTAATTTCTTTAAACCAGCTATGAATATCGAGAGGGGAAAGTTTGTTAGTTTGTTTTTGACCTGTTTCGGTTTCAACTTCCTCAAAATAGGTTGTAGGTTTTTCTAAACGGATTTTGTTTTGAGATTCCTCACAATAAGGACAGGTATTCTTTTTTGCTGCCCTTTTCATTAATTCTTCAATAAGATCATAATCTGGAACTCCCCATTGTTCCTCATAGTCGTCCATTTTCTGAGAAGCTTCTTTGATTTCATTCAAATCTAGAAGTACTCTATGACAAGAACGACAAGTAGCACGAAGAATTTTATAAATCAGTTTGTTGTAACCTACATGAATGACGGGACGGGAAAGTTCTATGTGTCCAAAATGGCCTGGGCAACTTCCAACTCTAGCACCACAAGTTTTGCACCTTTGACCAGGATCAATAGTACCAAGGAGTCCGTCCATTAAACCAGAAGTAACAGGAGTACCATCAGCGTCATAAGTGTCAGGAGTGATAATACGCTCGACAGACATCTTACGAATCGTATCTGGGTCGAGTAATCCAAAACGTACAGCTTTTACGGTTTTATACCCTATTGTACTCATATTTTATATTTCTCCCAAAAATAACTTTGAATCTTTACACTAGTCACGTGACTTTACCACACGGGGTTTAGTATTTGATAAAAACCTTTTGATTACAAACTGATTTACTAATAATGGGGTTTACTAGACGTCTATACAGCGTTACTTAAAAAAATGTAAATCCTTAGAGTTTATATAATTATATGTTAAAAGATTAAATTGAACGTGAAAAAATGATTTCTATTGCAGAAAAGACCAATATAATTGATGGCAGAAAATTCTCGCAGATATATACGGAAAGAGTTCTAAAACCTCGCTGTGAAGTTATCAAACAGAAATATGAAACTGTACCAAAGTTATCTACAATAATAGTGGGGGAAGATCCTGCTTCAGAGTCTTATCGACGTATAAGGGAAAAGTTTTTTGCAAATTTATGCTTAGATTACGAAGTTACTAGTCTTCCTAAAGAAACAACACAAGAAGAACTTCTAGAGTTGATTAAACGGCAAAATAATGATGATAGTATCGATGGAATAATGGTTCAGCTACCCTTGCCTGCACACATGGATGAGGACTTAGTTATAGAAAGTATATCTCCTAGCAAGGACATTGAAGGGTTATCTCCAGAAAATGTATATGCATGGACCAAAGCTGAACCCAATTTAGTTCCTGCGACTGCTTTAGGTGTTTTTGCGCTTTTAAAACATTATCAAGTACCTTTAGAAGGAAAACATGCAGTAGTAGTAGGTAAAAGCATGATTGTAGGAAAACCTATAGCTCATCTTCTCCTCAAAGAACACGCAACTGTAACAATCTGTCATTCAAAATCAAAACCTTTGGAAAGATATACCATGGATGCTGATATTCTTATAGTAGCTGTTGGTCATGCTCATCTAATTAAAAAAGGGATGGTGAAGAAGGGGGTTATTATAATAGATGTTGGAGTGAATTTTGAAAACGGAAAATTGCTTGGTGATACAGACTTTGATGACTTAAAAGAGGATGCTAGTTTAATATCTCCCGTTCCAGGAGGAAGTGGTCCTGCAACAGTTTGTATGTTGGCGAGTAATGTATTTTTAGCTTTTGAACTAAAACAAGCGAAAAACGATAAAGAACTTCAAGAATGCTTTCGCGAATATTTAGCAAATTACGAGGCAGTAGAAAACGGTAATTTTTGTTTAGACTAACAATTAAAGTTATTTAGAATAAAGAAGGTTATTTCTTATGCAAGAAATTACCTTAACAAAGTCCTTTGAGATACAGAATCAAAGCTACGAATTAATTATTGTTTCTCTAGAAAATGCTGTCTCTCTATTTCTCTACGAAAACACCCCCAAATTTGGTACCTTTGGATTATCCGTTCCCGCAACCGAATTTATGCCTGCTTCTACTCTTTATATTACTGGTCAGAAAAATGAACAATATGTAAGAATGATTGGTGAAAGATTAGCAACTAAAATAAAAAAATTAGTCTTAGTTTCTCTCAACATTCAAGATATTTCCAATGAAATTTTACTTAAAATCTTTGAGAATATTGAAAAGGAGCTATTGTCAACTGATGAAAATAAATAAGAAGCACTAGAATTTTGTGCTTCTATTTTAATATTGATAATCCTGGATATAATGGAAATTGGCTAGTTAGTTCGAGAATGTCTTTTCTGACTTTTTTATTGACTTCAGATTCACCTTTTGCTTTGATAACTTCTGCTAGACCTTCAGCAATAACTTTCATTTCAGATTCTTTCATACCTCTAGAAGTTATAGCTGGCGTTCCAAGTCTTAATCCAGAGGGATTAAATGGACTTGAAGGTTCATATGGAACAGTATTTTTGTTTAATGTTATACCAGCCTCATCTAATGCTGTTTGAATAAGACCTCCTTGACCAGTCAAATCTTCTGGACGTAAATCAATTAACATTAAATGATTGTCTGTACCATTTGTCACCAGTTTGATACCTAAAGCCATTAATTCATCAGCTAATGCTTTTGCATTCTTTACGATCTGTTTTGCATATTCTTTGAATTCCGGTTTCATTGCTTCTGCGAATGTAACAGCTTTTGCAGCAGTTACATGATCATGTGGCCCGCCTTGCAATCCGGGAAATACTGCAGAATCTATCAATCTTGCTAAAGTGAAAGGTTCTCCACTTTTTGTTTTCTTTTCTGGATGGTGAATCTCATGTAATCTATCTTCACTTTTACTCAATATAATAGCTCCACGTGGTCCTCGAAGACTTTTGTGAGTTGTAGTTGTTACCACATCTGCATATGATACAGGACTTTCATGTACTCCACCTACAACCAAACCGGAAATATGTGAAATATCTGCAAGCTGATAAGCATCTACTTCCTCAGCAATTTCTTGAAAAGCTTTGAAATCAATTTTTCTAGGATATGCAGTTAACCCTGATATAATCATCTTTGGTTTTTCTTTTTTGGCTAGTTCTTCTATAACAGCCATATCTAGCATTTCAGTTTTTTTATCTACATCGTAACTAGCACAAGTATAATTCTTTCCTGAAAAATTAACAGGACTACCATGGGTCAAATGACCTCCAGAAGTAAGACTAAATCCTAAGAACTTGTCTTTCAAATTTAACAACGCAAAAAAGACTGCTTGATTAGCAGGAGAACCAGAATATGGTTGCACATTTACATGTTCAGCACCAAATAGTTTCTTAGCTCTTTCTATGGCAAGGGTTTCAATTTCATCAACTATTTCATTACCTCCGTAATATCTTTTCTTAGGATATCCTTCGGAATATTTATTGGTAAAAACACTTCCCATGCATTGTAGAACAGAGCGATAGGTATAGTTCTCTGAAGGAATTAACTCTATTCCTTCTTCTTGGCGTTTTAATTCTCTGAGAAGCATATCTGCTACTTCAGGATCAGAGCTTGAAACATCATTCATTAAATTCATTTTTATCCTCTGAGGAATATCACAAAGTTTCTTTAAATATTTTTTCCACTCGCACCAATGCGTAAAAAATATTAAGTAACTACTAAACTAATATTTAGTTAGTTTTGGTTGCAAGATTCTTTCTTTCGTCTTTTTCTCCCTTTTTGTTCTTTTAGAATGGTATCACTCTTTCGTATCCTGTTTTTCCTTTCTTCTTTGTTGCATCTATTATTACTTTTATTGATGTATTATCTTCTCTCCTTCTTGACGGATCTAATGATGATCCTTTCACGTTCTCCAATATTGTTATATCGTTAACTCCAGCTCTTGTTATCCTCGCCCATTGCACAGCTTGTTCGTTTTTAATATCTATATCATCATTTACTACTGTCACCCATTTAAGTGAAGAATGAGCTTCAAAAGCTGTTAACCCTACTTTTTGAGCATCAATATCTGATTGCGTACTGATGGAAATAACAGCATTTAACCAACCGTTCCCGCTAGGAGAGAGATAGACACCATGTACCTCTGGAACAACTTTACTGATACAATTGTGTATAGTTGCTTCTCTCGGAAAACCCATAAGGATGAAATGTTCCTCGTAAGCCGGTAGAATAGTTTGGAAAATTGCTTCATTACGATAATGCATATCCTCAAACTGGATAATGGGTTGGGAACGTATATCATCTGGTGTACCAGTGATATCTACAAAAGGCCCTTCTTTAGCTTCTTGATCAGCAAGGATTTTACCCTCTAGAATAAACTCTACATCAGAAGGAACAAGAATGCCATAACGAGGAGTCTTGATAACCGAAAGATTACCTCGCATAAGGGAATTAGCTATAACTAATTCTGAACTATTGATAGGTGTAGGAGAAGATGCAGCTAAAGCTAAAACAGGATGATATCCATTAACAAAAGCAATTGGTGTGTCTAATCCTTTTTCCTTGTTTTCAGTGAAAATTTTATACAGATTACGAGGAACAATCCGTATAGTTCCTTGTTGGTCATTAAGAATCATAATCCGATGTATACTAAGATTAGGGATATTGGTACCAGGAAAATTGGCAAAAATGATGCCAGATGTTAGATATTTACCACCATCAACTGGAAAGAATTTAGGAATAGGGAGAGAGGAAAGATTAGTAGGTTCAGTATTAGAAAAAGTTTGGCTAGAATCAGTTATAGAGGGAACTTGAGGATTAAGTAATGACTGTTGGAAGAATGAATAATGATTTTCATGTTCATTAAGGACAAATTTGAGTTGCTCTCGAGAGGAGAGACAATTAGCTATAAGAGGAAAACGAGAACCTTTTACTTTAGAAAAAAGAACTGCTTTAGAGGGATTTGTCTGTAGGTATTCAGTAATCTCATACTCCGCTTTAACTTCATGGGTGATATTGACAAGTAACTCAAATTGTTTGAGTATTTCAAGATAAGGTCGTAAACTCATATCAATCACAATTGATTCTAATTGTAAAAAACATAAGATACAATGATTTAAATATCTTGTTAGAAGAAAAATCGTTAGAAATATTAAACCATTGGCGGGGATTGCCGAGTGGTCAAAGGCGCTAGATTCAGGTTCTAGTCCTTAGTGGTTCGGGAGTTCAAATCTCCCTCCCCGCACCAATAATAAATTTTAGCATAAATTGAGGTGGAAGAAGTGAAGATAGGTATTATGAGTGATAGTCACGATCATAGACCAAATATACAAAAAGCTCTTGCTATATTCAAAGAGAAGGAGGTTGAGATAATCATTCATGCAGGAGATATGATCTCTCCTTTCTGTGTAAAAATGTTTGAGGAATTTAAAGGTAAGTTTTATTTATGTGCTGGAAATAATTCGGGAGATACAAAAGTAATAAGTAACATGATGAAAGAAGTAGGATTTTTCTTTGAAGATGTAGGTGAGTTTGAGATAGAAGGTAAGACCTTTGCTTTGTATCATGGAACAGATGAATTGAAATTGAATTCCTTAATTTATTCCAAAGAACCTTATGATTATGTTATTACTGGTCATACACATAAGAAGCTTCTAAAGAAAATAGATAAGACAATGGTAATTAATCCAGGAGAAACATTTGATCTATATGAAAATCCTACAGTGGCTATTTTAGATTTAGAAAATAGAAAGGTAGAATTTTATTCCTTAAAATAGTGAAAGAGATTTGAAAAATATGGCAATCTCTTCCCAAATCCCATTAATATCAGTAGAACTTCGTGAATATTTAGAGTCAATTTTAGGATTTGAAAAGACAAAAAAATATCTGAGTGCTATATCAACGCCTATGGAAGAATATACCTTGCATATTTTTCAGAAGCATGAGTTAGCAGACAATATTATTGAAAGAATACTAGAATGTGAGTATAAAGCTTATCAACACCCAGATTTCCTTAATTTAATAATAACTCAACCAAAAGGACCTTTTGAAATAGAAAGTCAAGAGAATTTGAAAGAAATAATTGTTGATAATAGAGCAGCGGAAATGGTCTATCAAGGTTCAGATATTTTCGTTCCTGGAGTTAAAAGAGCTAATAAAGTAAAAGAAAATGATATAGTTTATGTAAAAAATCAAAAAGGGATTGTTGTAGCAAAAGCAGAAGCTCTAATGAGTCATAATACAATTCTAACTAAAAACAAAGGACTTGCAGCAAAAAATCTCGAATCCTATTATAAGGTTCCTAGTGTTTCACAGTTGGGTTTGGATGACTATCCAATATACTTCCATAGTTTTCCCGCTTATTTAACCAGTTTAAATCTAAATCCACAACAAGGAGAGAAGATACTAGATTGTTGCGCTGCACCAGGTAATAAAACAATTCATTTGAGTGAATTAAGCAAAGGAACAGGAAATATAATCGCAGTAGATAGATCAAAAACAAGGTTAGATCATTTAATAAAAAAAATCTCAAAATTTAAAATAAAAAACATAACAGCAGTAGTTGGAGATATAATCGAACTAAGTAAACAATGGACAGTTAAATTCGATAAGATACTATTGGATCCTCCATGTACTGCTCTTGGTCTTAGACCTAGATTGGTTCTTGAAACAACTAAAAGAACTATCGAAACAACAGCAAAATATCAAAAAGCAATCCTTTTTGCCTGTAGTCAACTTCTAAAACCTGGAGGAGAACTGGTTTACTCTACCTGTACAATTACTAAAGAAGAGAATGAAGATGTGATTTATCAAGCTAGTGATGTTGAATTAGAAATTATAGATCAAAATTATAAAGTTTTAAAGACTGTGTCTACAGATTTAGAATCTCATCCCTATCTGCAAAGATTCATTCCAGGTAGAGATAAAACTTTAGGATATTTTATTGCTAAATTGAAGAAACCTCAAAGTTAATACCGAACCTTTTTTAATTTCAATTTTTTCTTTAACATGAAATGAGTTTCTTAGACAAAGATACCTGTATTCTGATTACAAGCACGAGACATAAGTATAGTCGAGATCTTGCTTTATCGTTTCATGAGAAACTGAAAAATAGGGGTTATACTTCTTTTCTTGATACTTATTTAGCAGAAACCTTAGAACAACCAGAATTAGCATGCCCTGAAAAGAAACCTTCTATAATTTTTGTTTTTGGAGGAGATGGTACAATTCTCAGAACATACGAGGTTTGGAAAAATGTTCCAATCTTTGCTATAAACTGTGGTAAAGTTGGATTTCTTACAGAAATAAATCCAGATCAGATTGATGACGCATTAGATTCTCTTGAGAACGGAAAAGGTTTCATTGAGAGTTTCAATACAATAAGTGTATCAACTAGGCATTCAGAAACAGTTTCAGCAGTAAACGATGTTGTAGTCACCTGTGATACAATAGGACAATCAGTTAGTCTTAAGCTTCATGTGGATGATCAATATGTTTATACTCTTGATGCAGATGGTTTAATTATTGCAACAAGTATAGGTTCTAGTGCATATGGCTTATCAGCTGGAGGTTCATTAATTGTTCCAACGTTAGAAGCAATTACTGCAGTACCTATATGTCCTTTCTCTAGACGAGTTGTACCAATGGTTTTTCCGCTGAATTCGAAGCTCAAAGTTACAAACTTAAGTAAAACAAAATATGGAAGTGTTGTAATCGATGGAAAGGTACATTACAATATAGGTTATCTAGAATCAATTGAAGTGAAAAAATCAGAAAATAAAATAAATTTCATTCGGTTCGAAGAAAATTACATTAAAAGGGTAAGGGAAAAGCTTCTAAGATTCAATCTTGATGATAGAGATGAGTGAAGAAGGAAGTCTGCACTATTTAATTGTTGATTCCACAGCGATAATTCATCAGTTTGTACTTGAAAACAAATTGAAAGATAATGAATTTTTAATTGTACCTGAACTATTGCTGAGAGAACTCAAATCATTTGAGTCAAAATCTATTCTAAGTTTATTAGAAGCTGAAGGGAAACTTACCCAACTAAATCCGTCTTCAGCAGCTTTAGAGAAGATTATTGAAATTTCAAAGAAATCAGGAGATTATGGGTCTTTATCTCAAACAGATTTGCATGTATTAGCGTTAGCATTAGATTATCCAGATTCAGTTATTTATAGTGATGATAATGCTGTTCAAAATGTTAGTGCGTTTTTAGATGTAAAGGTGATATCACAACATTTCAAAATAAAACAGAAAAGGGAGTATTTCTGGAAATGTACGGTATGTGGTAGTAAATATTCGCAGAAAGTTGAAGTTTGTCTTGATTGTGGTAGTCCAATAAAGCGATTTTTCAAGAGAAAATAAAAAAATCTACTAAGAAGAGTATTTTACGATAAAGCTTCCAATGCTTCAATTAACGCCAGCACAAATTTATCGTTAATTTCAGCATCTCCTAATGTTGCAACAAAGTATTGATCTGCATCATTGAATTCGTGAGTTTTGTTGAAAGTTTGAACGATTATCCCCTTACTACACAATTGTTCATATAGTTCTTTGATATTTTTCTTATACTTGATAAATAAGAAGTTGGTATCACTTTTGTATACTTTTAACCCACTAAGTATCTTCAATTGACCTTGAATTCGTTTTCTTTCTTCATTAAAAGCATTAATTAGCTCAACGAATTTATAAGGGGATTGAAGAATCTGTTTAGTTGCTAATGCGTGTATAGGTGGGATCTCTTCAGTGAAATATTTCTTTTTCAGCAAACCCACTATCCCAGAATCTGCTACAAGATAAGCACTTGATAGTGATCCTAGCCCCCAAGCTTTGGAAAAAGATCTAACAATAATCAGATTATCAAAGCGCTTAACTTGGTTTACTAAACTATATCTTCCAAACTCAACATAAGATTCATCTATTATTATAGGAAGACTTGTTTCTTTAGCTAGAGTTAAAACATCATTTTCTCTAAACTGATTGGAGGTAGGATAATGAGGTGATGTGAATACAATCGCTTTTGGTGATTTTATTTCTATCTCTTCTAGAATTGCATTTATATCTAATTCAAAGTTTTCCAATAAACTAACTTTATTGATTTTTAGTCTTTGAGTTTCTGCAATTATTGAAAAGATATCTTTATCAGGTGAGATTAAAATGATTCCATTTCTTGCTTTTGTAAGTGTCGATAAAATCCTTTGAATAAGTTGGTTATGGGTTAATCCAGGATAAAGAAATGATGTTTCAACCCCAATGAATCTTGCTATTTCATCTAGGAAAGTATAATAATCAATCGGGTAACTATCGCGGGGATCAATTGATTCTATCTTTTTTATCACAAGTTCTTGAATTAGAGATGGTGGAATGAACAAATTATCTCCGAGACTTAAATCAATAATTTGGTCTTGTGTAAGGTCATATTTCTCCGCAATTTCTTGATGTCGTTTTTTTCTTTCAAGAGCTGATCCTGTTATTGAAATTTTGTTTGACATCTTTATTACTTCACAATCTGGATTAACAGTTTATGCTGAAACTGTTAAAAAAACCTATTGGTCATAAAAAATATTTTAGATTACCATTATTTTTTTAAGTAAGGATAAAACTAAAAAAGAATTAAGTATTGGATTATTTACTTATACTAATAATATCTCTAGGTGAAATATTAATGGTTCATAAATTTACTGTAGAATTTCCTGAAAGGATATGGGATGCTGTTATGGAAAAAAAAGGACCAGGTTCAATTAAGGATTTCCTTATCAAGTTAATTGAGAAGGAGTTCGAATTAAGAAAAATCAAAACCTTAATACTAGCAGGAGGAGAAGGGGCAAGATTGAAACCATTAACTGAAACCATTCCTAAAGCTATGATTCCTGTTGGTTACAAACCTCTGCTCGAATACAATCTAGAGTTAATATCAAAAAGCGGAATCACTGATGTTATATTATTGATAGGAAAATTGGGAAATCGAATAATGAAATATTTCGGTCAGAATTGGAACGATTTGAATTTAAGTTATGTAAGTGAAACTACAAATTTAGACACAGCTGGAGCAATATATAATGCACGTAACTTAATCTCAGATACTTTTGTTGTTATGCATTCTGATATTCTGACTGATATAAACCTGAGTAGCATAATTGAATATCATAAGAAACAAAGTAAAAATTATCTAGCAACATTGTGTGGTATAGGAGTAAATCATTACTACAAATCTATGGGGAAAACTGCAGAAAAAGGTCTTTTCTCTGATTATGGTGTATTTTATGTTGATGACTTGACTTCCAATACAGTAACCAAATTTGAAGAAATCCCCACAAAGACTCAACAAAGTGGTTTCATCAATACAGGTATTTATGTTTTTGAACCCGAAATAATAGATTATTTATCTAGTGCAGAAGGGAAATCTATATCTGGTGATATATTGCCTGAGATCATTAAAGAGAAGAAAGTTAAAGCATATTTGTGTCCAAAAAATGCTTTTTGGATAGATGTTGCCCATCCTGACCGATGGAGTAAAGCTTGGGATGTTCTTTTCTCAGGAGCTTTTGAAATATAACTTGTAAACAATAAACTAAAACTCTAATAAACAATTTCTTCAAATTGTTATCAAAATATAAAACTCGTTAGTGCAAATATTTAAGAATTTAAGTAAAAAAAAAGCACAAGAACAAAGGTGTCATCTTTATGGATATTAATCGTAGTATTAGAATAGCTGTCGACACAGGAAAGGTTTCCTATGGTGCGGATTCAGCAAAACAAGCCTTACTGAATAAACAAGCAAAACTAGTAATCATAGCAAATAACGCTCCTCAAGACATCAAAGAGGATGTTAATAGATATGCTGAAATTTCTGATGTACCAGTATTAGAATTTACTGGGTCATCTCTTGATTTGGGAGCTGTTTGTGGTCGTCCACATTTTGTAGCTGCTTTAACAATTTCAGCAATGGGAGATAGTGATATAATTAAAGCTGTTAAGAAAAAATAGGCTATGGAAAACAAATAAAAGTTAATAGCTATTTCTTTTCTTTATAATAAAAAGTTTAAAAACTATGACTAACTAAAGAAAAAGCACAGAAACTTATGTTTAAATACACTTTTAAACCCCAGAATATTAAATTAAACTTGAATCATAGAAAGAAAAGCGTTTAGAATAACGCGATTTAAATTGAATCAAATATTAAAGATATGGGAGTAAAAAAATGCCTGCTGTCAAATTATCTCAAACTGAAATGCAATACATAACAATATTTCAAGGAATTGTCAATGTCACAATTAGTGACTGTATAATTGATGAAGAGGATAACAAAGTTGTCTTTGTAGTTTCAGAAGGACAAGCTGGTTTAGCAATTGGTAAGCGAGGAACAAATATCAATAAACTAAAAGAAATGATAGCTAAAGATGTCGAAATAATCGAGCATTCGTCCGATCTTACAAAATTCATAAGAAATTGTTTCTTACCAATTATTATCAAGGATGTTACTGTTCTTGAAAGAAAAAATGGAAAAGCAGTAACAGTTGAAGTTGATAACAAAGATAAAGGAAGAGCAATAGGGAGAAGCGGTAAAAACATCAACAAAGTAAAAATGCTTGTTCTCAGACAGTTTGATATTGCTGATGTAATGATTAAACAGTAACTTTGATATTCTTTCTTAATTTTCTTGGTCAAAAACTTTTAGAGAAACAAGTGTTATAATATCTCACATAATAATTTTCAGAATAATCAGAAAAAGGTTAGTTTAATGGAAAAATCTTCAATTGATGAGAAAAGTAAATTGGATAAATTACTAGAGCTTATTCGAAAGGAAGGGGGTCTTTCAGAAATTACTGAGAATGAAATGATCTCTCTCTTTGAGGAAAGAGGAAAAAAGGCTTTTAAAATTCTCAAAGAAAATAAATTGCATAAATATATTTTGAATGAGAAAATTGCAATTTGGGAGGTTGAAGGAAAAAGTCATAATTATTTGATAATTGAAGATAATTTTTGCGAATGTACTGATTATCAAATTCGGGTCTTAAGTAGAGGCGAAAAAACACTTTGTTATCATCTTCTTGCTAAAATTATAGGGGAAAACCTTCATCATTATAATATTAAGAAACTTTCTAACAAGGAATATGATAATCTGATATTGTCACGTGCTTAATATTGAAATAAAAAGAATAGAAAATTCAAGATTCACGCTACATCTTCTAACTCAATGTGAGGAGCAATACCTAGACTCATTAGCTCTTGCATCAGTAATTTGAATGCATAACTTATTACTACTCTAGAAACAGTAGTTTCCTCTTTGCAGATAGGACAATGATATCTGTCTCTGTTTCTATCATACATCGCGAGGAATCCGCACTTTGAACAAATAAGAGCATCTGTTTTATCTGATTCATCAAGTAACCTTTCCTTAAGTAGAATAGAAGTTCCATGTCCTATAAGACAATCTCTTTCCATCTCTCCAAAACGAAGACCACCTTCACGAGCTCTTCCTTCTGTAGGTTGTCTGGTTAGCATTTGAATAGGACCACGAGCACGAGCATGTATTTTATCTTGAACTAGATGGTGAAGTTTCTGATAGAATTGAGAACCAACAAAAATAGTTCCTTCTAATCTCTGCCCTGTTTTACCATCATACATTACTTCTCTACCGAGAGGGTGCATGTTAAGTTTCATCAAAGCTTCATGCAACTCACTGAGTTTAGTTTTACTAAAGGCTGTTCCATAAATCGAATCACCTGAGTGTGCGGCGATTTTGCCAGCCAATAATTCCATAAGCATGCCGATGGTCATTCTTGAAGGAACAGCATGAGGGTTGATAATAATATCAGGAACTATACCTTCTTCTGTAAAAGGCATATCTTCTTGTGGAATTATTAATCCAATAACGCCTTTTTGACCGTGCCTTGAAGCAAATTTATCACCAATCTCCGGAACCCTTTCGGATCTTACTCTGACTTTTACAAGTCTATTTCCTTCATTAGTATCTGTAAGAACTACCATATCGGAAATACCTTTTTCACCATGTCGCATAGCTTTGCTTGTTTCCCTTCTATTTTGTGGCGGTACCTCAAATTCAGTATATTCCTCTAGAAACCTTGGTGGGCTGGTACGACCTATAAGAACTTCTCCTCTATTACCATCCACGGAAATTTCTGGTTCAATAATTCCATCTTCTCCAAGATGAACATATTGTGATTCGTCTTTGTATCCTCTAACTGTTTCATCAGGGATTTCAAATGTGTCTTCTTGACCATTTGGATATTTGCGTTCTTCAGCATCGTAAGTTCTGTAGAAGGTACTTCTTCCTAAACCCCTTTCTATAGCTGCTTTATTGATTAATAATGCATCTTCCATATTGTAGCCTTCATAAGATAAGATAGCTACAACAAAATTCTGCCCTGCAGGACGACTTTCAAAATGAATAGAATCCATACCATGGGTCTTTACTAGAGGTTTTTGAGGATAGTGTAAAATATGGGCCCTTGTATCCATACGATATCTAAAGTTTGCAGAGAATATACCAAGTGCCTGCTTTGCCATTCCAGCTTCATAGACATTTCGATCTGAACGATTGTGTTCTGGAAATGGAATCAAAGAAGCACATATTCCTAAAATTGTACTTGGAGTAATTTCCATATGAGTAATATCTGGTTCCAAGTAATCTTCATCTATTGCGATGAAAAGATTCTCTTCCTCTTCAGCATCAACATATTCAACTACTTGATTTCTTATTAAATCGCTCCATGACCATTTGTTACTCTTTATCCAATTGAACATTTCTTTTGTGAATGCAGGTGTTCCTTCATTTACTATAATAAGAGGACGACGAACTCTTCCAGCATCACAATTTACTATGATTTCATTTGTATCAGAATAATATGAAATATTAATTTCATGGTGAAGATCACCTGCTCTGCGTTTTTGTATAATTCTTTTACGGAATTCTTCTGCATCTTGAACGACGCCTAGAAAACTTCCATTCAAAAATACTTTACAATACTCAGCATCAGCAACAAGTTTTGCAAGAGGTGAATTAGGTTCAATCAAATCTTTTGGTTCAATTTTATTTAATTTTAGTTCATTAATAAGTTTCTTTTCTACATCTGTGCTATCTAAACCGACACTGATGTATGCTTGGAGTGCGAGGTTCTTCACTAAACCACAATTAGGACCTTCTGGTGTTTCATTAGGACATATCTTTCCAAAATGTGTAGGATGAAGGTCTCTTGCTTCAAAATGAGGTTGGCTCCTACTTAATGGGCTTACAACCCTTCTAAGATGACTTAAAGCTGACATGTAGTTTGTTCTATCAAGAAGCTGACTTACTCCTGATTTTCCCCCAGTCCAGTTTCCTGTTGCGAGAGCATGTCGCAATCTTTCCGTAATTAAATCTGCTCGAACAGCTGTTTTGAGGTTTGGTTTTCTACCACGGACTGTGACTCTTTCTAGTTGGTATTTAATGTCGCGGCATAGAGCATGAAATGCAACTCTATAAAGCATAAGAAGTAAATCACCTGCTAGTTTTAACCTTTTATTTGCATAATGATCTTTATCATCCTCTTGTCTTATTCCAGCTTCAAGTTCTAGTAATCTTTGAGCCATTCTTGCTAAAAAGAATGCTTTCTTTAATCTTGAATCTTCATCGCTTCCGAGATGAGGAAGAAGATATTTGTCGAGGACTTGCATCGCACGATTGATACGATACTCCTTAGTTTGCCCAACAGCAACACGTTTTCCAATATAGTCCAAAGCTTCTTCAGTAGTATCAATCTCAGAAGCTTCTCTCATCAGAATAGACATTACTCTAGCACGAAGTTTTGGAGTAGGACTAATTGCCATTGCAATCATATCATCTCTCTCGATACCTAAAGCTCTCATTAGTAAAATCAGAGATATTTTTCTTGGCATACTTGGAAAACTGACTCTTAATTGACCATCATTTGTATGTTCTACTGTAACAGGAGCTCTAAAACCATGAATAACACTGAAAACTTTAGCTTCACTTGTTACATTTCCTTTACTTGTTAATCTCTCAATTAAAATCCTATTTGGAGCTAAATCTTCTTGAGTTACAATAACTCTTTCACTTCCATTAACTAAGAAATAACCTCCCGGATCTTTTGGATCTTCTCCTAATTTAACTAATGATTCAGGAGAACGGTTGTACAATTGGCATCTCTTAGATTTTAACATGATAGGTAAATATCCAATGAAAACGCTGATGGTTTCCAAAGGTATCTCAACACCATCGCTACCTCCTTTTCTGATGGGTGTCATGTGAAGATTCAATCTGGATGCATATGTGAGATTACGAATTCTAGCTTCCATAGGATAGATTGAACTTTGAGAACCGTCAGCTTCTCGAATTGTAGGTTCTTCTACTTCAACTTTTTCAAGTTTAACATAAAATTCAGAATCTTCGGGCTCGATAACCTTAATCTCTTCAATAACAGATTGAAGTCCATTTTCAATAAAGTCATTGAAAGAATCTAGATGTTGACGAACCAAACCTAGTTCATCAAACATAGAGTTAACTAACACCCAACGACTGTTAGCATCTGCTTTACTCTTTTTTTTGGCCATTTAAACACCTTAACCAAATAAAAATTACTGTCCTCGCAGTAAAGGGGGTATCTGATATATTAAAAAGCTTATGAAACAAGACCACTATTGGTGCTCTAATTATTGTCTTTTTTTACATGAAAAATTAAAGACCAAGGATAACGTACAGCTATATTATTAACAACATTCTTTACTTTTTGTTTTTCAGATGTTTGATCATAGAAAAGTAAGATAACTTTCCCTCCTCTACCTCTTTTCATTTTTTGGTAAACTGTTTTAGGAGAATTCACTAAATCGTATACAATTATAACTTCTGTCTGAGGAAGATCTATATCTCTCTCTCCAACAGGTGACAAAATCAGTGCTGCTTGTTTTTCTGTTTTTTTGAAATTATCTAAGATTTCCCCTTTATTTTTTATTCTTCCAGTTACAATAAATATCTCAAATCCTTCCTTTTTCAGTAGTTCAGATAATGAATCTACAGTTGATAAAAAAGAGCATAAAACAGTTACTTTCTGATAATTCTTTGCAATTTTAATAATTTCCAACTCTTTTCCACTAACTTCTGGTAAATCAACATTTTCTTTTCTCTCAAAATCATATCTGAATAGATAGTTTCGATATGAACTAGCTGGCATGGAATAAACATACTTTCGTAATAATAACAGACGATTCAGTTTTTCAACGAGTTCTGTTTCAACTGCAATCAACGGTAATGTATTGAAAAAATCTTTCTTTAGTTTTGCTAAATCTTTGGGAGAGGTTTCACCTACTTCTTTGATAATCTCTTCTCTTACTGCCTTTATTTGCTCAGATATCATATTGATTATTGCAGCAGTTTTTTTATCCTTTACTGGATTAATTTGAACTTCTGTGTCTTGAATAAATTCTTTAATATCTGTATCCATGAAATCTTCAATTGTGATTGTCGAACTTTTTGGAATAAATTCTAGTAATGTTTACAACTCATTA
>CAZJUB010000039.1:0-22442 GCA_964549075.1 uncultured archaeon
TCTCTTTTCGGAGCAATTGCATCTAACTCATCTATAAAAATAATACTTGGAGAATTATCATCTGCATCTTTGAATATACTTCTTAACCTTTGTTCAGATTCTCCATAGAATTTAGACATGATCTCTGGTCCGTTAATAACTATAAAATGAGCAGCTGATTCATTTGCTACAGCACGAGCTATCAAGGTTTTTCCGCATCCAGGAGGACCATGTAATAAAACACCTTTAGGTGGATCAATTCCTAATTTTTCAAATAATTGAGGAAACTTAAGCGGAAGCTCAACCATTTCTCTTATTTTTAGAATCTCTTGATGAAGACCACCAATATCCTCATATGAAACACTTGGTGCAGCTTTTTCTCCTTCTACCAAAGGTTTTTCTGCAACTTTTAGTTGAGTTCCTTCTGTTACAACCACTATCCCAGCAGGAACTGTACTAACAACATTAAAAGGAATAGCTCTTCCAAGAATAGGTATGAGAACTGTATCTTTTCTAGAAAGTGGTTGTCCTAATAATTTTCGTTTTACAAAATTCTCGAAACTAAAATCTATGTTTACAGACATTTGTTCTGGAGCTAGTGTTACTTGACGAGCTACACTCACTTTTGCTTTTTTAACAACTACTTTATCACCTAGAGAAACACCAGCATTTCTACGAATAACACCATCACATCTTACAATCTCTTTTTTCAAATCTTCAGGATATGAAGGCCATGCTACAGCTGTTGTAGAGCGTTTTCCAACAATTTCCACAATATCACCAGTAGAAACACCTATCTTTGACATTGCCATGCTGTCGAGTCGAACTTTTCCTCTACCTACATCTCGCTGTTTAGCTTCTGCTACTCTAAGGGTTATCTCTTTGTCAGCCATTTATAATTCCTCAAGTATTAATACAGAAATTTTAATCTGTTTTTAATTCAACATTAGAGCTTTATAAACTATATTTTATCGGTTTAACTTATATTAGACTTTTTAATATAAAATACTTTTTTTTCTCAAATTTCTTAAATAGGGTAAAAATAGTATAAAAAAATGGGAGTAATATTCTAGGTTAAATCCTAAGTTTTAACTTGAGAGCGCCTTCCTTGCAAGCATCAATACATTCCCCACAGTTAATACAGTGTTTATTCGTAACATCTCTATCATATTGGAGAATTGGTACTTGGGTAGGGCAAGCTTTCTCACATTTGTCACATCCGCTAGTACATCGATTTTTATTTATTCTTAATCCAAATAAACTATATCTACTGAATAATCCTAACATTACACCAGTTGGGCAGAACCACCTGCAATATGCTCGAGGATAAAGAGTAATGAGCACTAATATTACTACAAATATAATAATCCTGAGGAAGAAAATAAATTTCCATTGTCCTATCTCTTGTCCAAAAGTATCACTTTGCATTCCCCAACTTAAGTAATAATAAAGAGTTCCGAATAAAGTAGAAGAAGGATCAATAGTACTGTAAGGCATGTCTTGACCAGGACCAAAAGCTGATTTTGAATTAGTATTGTTGAAAGTTATCCCGATAATAAAGGACATAATAAGAATGAAAATTGTAATAAATGTCCCTATTCTGCTAAGGGTTTTAGTAGTAGGTTTTGAAACTTTTTTCTTCTTTATAGGAATTAACCTAAATAAATCTTGAAACAGACCAAATGGGCATACCCAAGAACAAGTGGTCTTTCCTAGAATTGAACCAAAGAGTAGGAAGATGGAAAGCGCTAGATAAGGGAAAATCCACAAGGTAAGTACGTATTGTAAAGCTTCAAAAGCATTCCAAACGGTAGTAAAGGGACCACCAGAAGGATAAGCAATTGGGAGTAGAATTGGGGTTCTTGCAATACCGAAAATAATTCCATTTATCAAACCAAACATAATAAATTGTACAATAAAACGTATAATCCTAATACGATGATCTTGGAAGGGACGTAATGCACGGGAAACAAGAGGTTTTAATTGCTTTGTTGCCATTGTTTTCACTTACCTTTTATCTTTACCATGGTTTTGGAATCCCTGATATGTATGTATCAAGGAAACTTTTCAATTCAATCTCTGTAAAATGAGAAATATGATCATAAATAAGAGATTGATATTGTACTATAGCTATAATCAGAAATATGATACCTATTGATATAAAGAATATTAGGAATATTCTAGCTCTTGCGTTCATGATAACTGAAGACCTCACAAATTAACTTATAATAAAGTTTTTTGTTTTAAAGTAAATGTTAATTTACTTAATGTAGAAGATTTTTTCTCAAACACAATGCATTTAAATCCATTTGGTTAAATTCTATTTATGAGCTCAAATGATATGTGGAAAGTAACCCCACTGAAATCATGCATTCTTGCTATACTTGAAAAACGTGGAGGAGTTGTCTTAGAAAATGATCTTGAAACTCCTCTTAAAGATATGTATGGAGATTATTCTGATTCAGAATTAAATAAGGCTCTTATGACTTTAGAGAACCAAGGTTTGATACACGTTGGATGGATATCAAAAACCAAAAGACGTATCCAAATAATGACAAAAGAGATGAGCTTTTTAGCAGTTGGTGAAGATTAGTCACTGTTATTATAGAAAATAACTAATTTTCGTCCAATAATATTATGTTCCCGACCTATTGCAACTGGTATCTTTATTGAAAAAAATGCACTTTCATTTTCAAGTTTTAGAGAACTATCCTTTGCAATTCTCTCTATATCAGGACTAATTACCATATTATCCTCATATTGGTATTCTGGTATAATTATCACAACCTTGGAGTTAGGTTTGAGGAAAATTTTACTTGTCCGTAAAACAGCGATATATAGATTTTCTAGCTCAGACATAATATTCTCTGCTTCATCTTCATCTGGTAATTCAGCAAGAAATGGTCCCAGATAAGGTTCAGTCACAATAGCTCCTACTTTATTGGATAAAATAGCAGATAAATTGCGAGAATCTAGTTTGAATACCTTCCACTTGTCTTTCATTCTAGCTTTTGCAGGATGTTGCAGAGAAAATTGATTTAGGTTTTCTTTTGTAGCTCTAAAACATTTTGGATCATTATCAACTCCAATGACATCAACACCTATTCTCAGTCCTTGAAGTAGGATTGTACCTGTACCACAGAAAGGATCGAGAAGTATTTCATCTTTCTGGATTTGAGACAAAAAAACTAAACTTCTTGCTAACTTTATGGAGGTACCATGAGTGAAGAATCTCACTTTTCTCCCCTCATCTTGCCTAATATCCAATAATGGATTTGTAACCCATCTTGTTATACCTAAGAAGATTTTCGATTTAATTACAAAACCTGTAATCTCAAATCCTCTTTTATTCATATTCTCCTTATGATATTGAAAGGGTGTCTGTTCATAGGTTTCGTTTTTGAACTTCAGAAGTTTTATTGGAATATCTAAATCGTTAGAAGTGTTACGAATAATTTCTTGTATTTTTCTATGGATATTTGTAGTTAGTTCCCTTGAAGTAGTTTGTATGCTTATAGAGATTTTAACTTGTTTCTTAGAATGTTTGTAATTCCTTTGTAATGTATGCTCTATTAAATTTTTAAAATCAGATAACCAATATTTCTCTCTTTGTAAATTCTCTTCAATTTCTAGTGATCCAGCTTTAACAATGCTCCCAGTATTTTCTAAATGTTTAAGAAATTGTCCTTTTTCATTTTCTGAAAGAGTTAAGAGCAGATTATCTTTCCATTCTTGAAAAGAAAGCTCCTTTGGTTTTATTCTTTCAAGAAGAGATGAAATTTCGAGCTTGGATAAATCTCTATTGGATCCATATTTAACAAAAACAGAGAATTTAGGTTGCATGTTAACATCATCCAAAATACGAATCAAGACTTTTCTGTTTTAAAGCTGCTTCTTGGCCTTTCTTTGCTTTTTGAAGAGTACCATAGACTCGATCCTTGCTAAATCCTCTTTCTTCACAAAGAAATTCAACAACTCCTTCAATATCTATAGATCCAAATTTCAGATCATAATCTTCAGTGATTACAGGATTTAGAAACACTTTTCGAACCGCATTATAATCCACATCTAAGACAATTTTCTCCTCCTTTTCTAAGACTGTTTCCAAATCGCCATGTTCTTTGATTAATTTATATGCGGTTTTTGGACCAATACCTTTAACCCCATCTGGATTAAAATCAGTACCTATCAGGATTGACATGTCAACAAGCTGTTCTCGGGTGATTTCCAAGGTTCTTAGTAATTCTTTTTGATGGTACTCTTCTATCTTCACATTAATAGTCCTATTTGATCTTGGAAGTTTTCTTTTTCCAGACAAAGTTAAATTTCTAATCAAAATGGGGGAACCAAACAATAAACTATCGTAATCTTGAGAAGCAACCGCCCAAACCTTGCTCTGTTGAACTAAATAAGCAGCTTGAGATTCACCTTCTTGTGGAGCTTCTACAACTGGAATACCAAGCAATTCTAGAAGTTTTTTACTGTCTTCTACCATTGGTTTTGTTAACTTACTAGTTCTTTGAGCTACTGTTCTTACTCTTTTCATATCTCCTCTCTCTAGAGCATCTTCTAACTCCTCCCTTGCTTTTGCCTTAACTTCAGCTCTACGACGAATTTCTTCTTTCTTTAATTGAGAAGGCTCTCCATCAAAAACATAGACAAGTTTTACTCCTTTTTCTAATAATCTTGAATTTCTATATAACAAACCTGTAAGATGACTAGTAATAGTACCCTCAGAATCTGATAATAAGCTACCATCGTATCCTCTTATTGAAGCAAGAAATTGATAAATTATATTGTATGCGTCAACAGCTAATTTTTTCTGTCTTAGTTGATCAATCTCTATTTGCATTCCTTCAAATAAATCACTGATTTTTTTTACACCCATTTTAATATTCTCCTAACAAATAATGTTATTTCTTAAAAGTTAAAAAACTTGTCTAACTAAGGGGTTTTTAACCAAAATGACCTGTAAGAGGTACAAAAGCTACACCTCCCATATTCTTTTCTGAGTATTGATTTTCAGGTTTTCTTGTTATCAACATCAATTCTTGATAAAATCGTTTTCCTACAGGAATAGCTAATTTTCCCCCCACAGCTAATTGTTCTAAAAGTGGAGGAGGAACTGTCTTGCTTGCAGCTGCAACTGAGATTATGTCAAAAGGTGCTTCTTCTGGATAACCTAATCCCCCATCAGATGTAAGTATAGTAACTCGATCATCATAACCAGTTTTTTTAATATTGTTTTTAGCGAATTCAGCTAATTCTGGAATGATTTCTATAGCATAAACATGGCCCAAGTTATCCGCACCTTCAGGAGCTACCATTTCTGCAAACATTGCTGCATTATACCCACTCCCTGCGCCTACCTCTAAAACTTTATCCCCTATCTGTGGATCTGTACAAGAAGGAGAGATATAAATCATAACCATATGAATTGCACTAATTGTTTGACCTGCGAGAATAGGAAGAGGTGTGTCAACATATGCTCTATCAAGATAATTTTCCAAAACGAAGCTTTCTCTAGGAACTTTAAGAAAAGCATCTGCCATTCTTTCAGTTATTATAATTCGGTGAGCACCTAAACGTGTAAGTACTCCCCTTTTTTCTTCGAGAAATTTGTTTTGAGGACTCATATAAACAACACATGGAAGGTTTCTGTATGATTTCTAGACACGACCATTCTTAATTAGATTTCGGTTACTTTTGAGATAAAAAAATGAAAAACTAAAATGTTTTCTATACAATTTTATCAAAATATTATCCGGATGTTTCTTGGGGAGTATCATAAGTTTTTAAAAATGAAATATAATAAGTATATATCAGCGTTAGTAGATTTGTACTAAAATAAGATGGTACCAAATTAAAGGAGATTATCGAATGATATCACAAAAGCAATTTGAGGAGACCTTAAAATCTTTAGAGTCTCATCCCGGAGTAAGAGGGGTAATTATCACTAGTAATGATGGACTACCTATTTCTAGCACAACCAATCTCAGTATGGAAATGAGAGAAAATGTTTCAGCTTTGGTTGCCTCATTAGTAGGAAGAGCTAAGGCAGTTGTTACTGAACTCAATGAAGGAGATTTGAATTTCTTCACTTTAGACACAAGTCAAGGAGAGATTCTTGTTGCTCCTGAAAATGATTATGTATTAATTGTCTTAAGAGAAAAGAATAAGTAAGCTTAAAGAACGAACACAATATCAAAAGTTGATGAGGATACTATGAGAAAAGACGCTTCAGGCAAAATGCACTTTAAACTGGTCTTCGTAGGACCTAGTTTAGCTGGCAAAACAACACTACTAAAAAAACTACACACTGATGTTACTGGAATCAAAAAAGGAGGATTGAATAGTATTGAAGATCCTTCCGGAAGAACAATTTATTTTGATTTTAGCCCATTTATGGCAACTTCTTCAGTCATTTTAGATATTTACACAGTAGCAGGTCAAAGAAGGCATCGCCATCAACGATCTTTAGTTTTGAAAGGAGTGGATGGTTTACTCTTTGTTGCAGATTCATCCAGAGCAATGTTAGCAGATAATGTTGAATCTGCAGAAGAGCTGAAAAACGAGCTGGGAGATAAAATTGGGGGAGAGTTACCCATTGTAATTGCTTTGAATAAGCGAGATGCACCAGATGCAATGCCTAAAAAAGAATTAGTCGACGCATTGGATTTAGGTACCAATATACCAGTTTATGAAACCATAGCAATTGAGGGAATAGGTGTAAAAAGAGCTTTTCAATCCCTCTCTAGAGAAGTATTGTTAAAGAAATTATATGCCGTTTGATAAGAAAAGGAGGAGAGAATTTAGATTTTTCCAGGCATTATAAGGATATGATCAATATTTGATGTATCATCTTGATCAATGATAAATCTTGCAACTTTAGCAACATCTTCAACGGCTAACATTCTGGTTCTATCTACATCTTTTCCATCAAACCACGGAGTATCAACCGATCCAGGATTGATTGTTGCTGCTTTAATATCAGTACCTTTTAACTCATCCCTAAGACTCCAAACCATCGCTTGAACTGCATGTTTTGTTGCTGCATATAAAGAAGCTCTAGCTCCTGTTTTCAATCCTAGATTAGATGAAGTCACAATTATTTGACCTTTATTCTGCTTTTTCAATAGGGGGAGAGTCTTATTCAACCAAAGAAATACTCCACGAACGTTGGTATTGAACTGTTCATCATACTGCTCAATAGTTAAATCTTCTAAATTACCGAAATAACCTACACCAGCATTTGCAAAAATGACATCCAATCCACCTAATTCTTTTTTAATTTCTTTGATCATACTATCTACAGCTTGTTCATCACTAACCTCTCCAACACCATAGAAGGCTTTACATCCCTTAGATTTCAAATTATTACAAAGATCCTTCAATCTAGTTTCATTTCGTCCTGTTAGATAGAAACTATGTTTATCCTTTGCCATTTCCAAAGCTACAGCTTTACCAATTCCACTTGATCCTCCAGTAATAACAATTCTTAGAGGAGCTTTGCTATTTTCAATATTCATACATTGAAGATTCATATCAGCTTAATATTTTTTACTTCTTAAGATTATTCAGTAGAGAAATTGAAGTTTTTACACCTTTCTCGAACCATTCCACCATCATATTTTCATTTGGAGCATGATTATCTTCATCAGGTTGTGCATAAGGAATAATATACATCGGTTTTCCTGTTGCTTTATAGAGAGAATAAAGAGGGAGGCTTCCTCCAGCGAGAGGTATTTTTAATGGTTCTACCTCAAATCCTTCTTTGATGGATTTTACCAAAATATCGGTCCATGGCAATTCAAGAGGAGTAAACATTGGATAAAAGCTTGTTCCGAATTTTACTTTACATCTTTCAAGTATTTGAGAATAAATGTTAGACTCTGACTTTAGTTTATTTAAATGAGTAATTATCAACCGCTCTATTTTTTCTGGTGTTTGATTTGGTACTAAACGAATATCTAACTCTGCTACCACCTCTTTAGGAATGATGGTTCTAGCATTTTCTCTTACGCTACCAGATTTTATTCCACGAATATTGAAAGTTGGTCGAAACATTAAACGATGAGTGAGAGGTAAGTCCTTTTCTTCACCAAAATAACTTATGCCTAGCTGTTGTTTGTAAATTTCAGGATCCCTATTAAGATCGTTTGCAGCCTGCAATGCAGCAGCTGTAGGAGTGAAAACGTCGTCATAAAAACCTTCGATTAAACATTTACCCATATCGTCCTTCATAGTCTTGAGAATAGAAATAAGATCCCAAACAGGATTGGGTTGGATACCTCCAAAATTACCTGAATGAATATCTCCTTTTGCAGTTTTCAATTCCAATTGAACTGTTGTTATCCCTCTAGCACCAAACTCTAGAGTCGGTTTCCAAGTGGGATCAGCTGGACCATCAGAAACAACTACCAAGTCAATATTTTCAAAGAATTCTTTCTTTTTATTTATAGCTTCATCTATATGAGGTGAACCTAATTCTTCTTCTCCATCTAGAATCATTTTAACATTAACACTAAGTTGTTTATGTTTATGAAGACATTCTATAGCTATAATATGAGCGAAGAATTGACCTTTATTATCACCAATACCTCGAGCAAAAATACGTCCATCTCTAATCTCAGGTTCAAAAGGAGGAGAGATCCATTCATCTAAAGGTGCAGGTGGTTGAACATCATAATGACCATAAAAAAGGATAGTATAAGGTGCAGGTGCAGAAATTTCTGTAATCTGCGGTTTCCATTCAGCGAGAATAACCGGATTAGTTGTAGTAGAAATTTGCTCAACATAATTAGCTGTTTGTTTGAGTCTCTCTTCAAGCCAGTTAGCAGCAAGTTGCGCTTCATCTTTATTCCTAGATATACTAGGGATTCTGATTAAAGAAAATAAATCATCTATAAACACTTGTTTATTTTCTTGAAAGAAATCAAAAGCTCTCAATTTAATACCTTCCTGATTAAGATTTTAGATTAAATACAAAAAAAAGAGAATTAGAGGTTTTAAATAGTTTCACCTAAAATTCTAAGCTTTCTGTTTATCTATTCTTCCAGCAAAGAAGAAAAGAAGAGCACAGAGTAAACCACCAATTATACCTGCATAAAAACCAGTACCTAAACCATCGCTCCAAAGATCACTAATTTTACCTATATAAACATAGAAAAGTATTGTAATAAGAATGGTTAAAACGACAGCCCCAATTGATGCAAAGAAACCACTCTTTTCTATTCTAGCATCAACTTCCTTAGATACTTTGAGAATAGGATAAAGCTGTTGCAAAGCAACTAATAGGATGTAAACGAACACAAGTCCAAGTAGAACAATAAGGAACATATCGAAACCAGGAGTGAAAGAGGTACCTAAACCAAAATCATACCCAGAAACACTACTATAGTAAGTTCCTTCGTACCACCAAGCAAATTCAAAAGCAAAATTGAGAATGGCACCAACTAAGCTGAGAATCATGATCCCAACATATAAGGCAGGTTTTGTATTTTCAGGAATTTCACGTTGTTCTGACATAAAGAAAAATAAACTAAAACTTGTTTAAAAATATATTCTCCTACCAAAAATACATAGTAAGAATAGAGAAGTAAAGACAATTAGAGAGTAAACGAAAGTTTTATTAAAAAATATAGAACGAATGAGAAGTAGTAAAAAAATACTAATAAGTGGGCCCGTGGCTCAGAAAATTTTCACTGTGTGTGAAATTTGAGCTTTCAGGTAGAGCAGCGGACTCTTAAATCATAGAGTTGCGACTTTATGATGAAAAAATCCGTCGGTCGCCGGTTCAAATCCGGCCGGGCTCGCCAATTTCCTATATTTTTGAAAGCTAAAATAAATGATAAGATAAACACGCAATTTTCTTAACATTATGTTTCCCTCTAAACAAACAGCTATAAAATATAATTAAAAGATATTTCAACCCATTTTATATGCTCATTTTCTCAGCATATTCTCTCTCCCATTCTTTGATTAGATGTTTCTCCCAAGTGTCTGTGTCGATTAAAAGCTTGATAGTTTCTTCAAAATTTTTTCTTTCTTCAAAAATCTGAAACGCTTCATCTATTTCTATTCCTTCTTTATACAACCAATCATTACAAAGATCTGCAACAAAACCTGCAAAGATTCTATAAGCCGCCCTATGTTGCTTATTTTGAGAAATAACTACTGTAAACGCTTTCTTAATCTTCTGTACATATACTATGATATTCTCGCTTTCCAGAGTCTTTAATTCTCCAAGACCTATTGATTTACCTAAATCTAAAACAGCGGACATAAAAGCAGTTATCAAAGTTGCATCGTAAGGTAAAGATAGAGTTAACATCAAAAACACTGGTTGACCTGTTTCTAAAGTAATAAGCAAATCAACATCTTGAATAACAAGAGGTTTATCTAGAGGACCATCATTATCTTGTTTTATAATATCTTTTCCAGAGCGGATGGTTCTTTTGTTAATAATTAAGTTTAGATTACGCATGAAATAGTAAATTCCTTCTTTCTCCTTCTCTAAGAATTCTTCATCTTCTATCCATGGATTAGTCTCTATCATAACTTCTAAAGGTTGGAAATTATCTTGAAAATTCTTCTTAACTCTTTTTACGAGAGATTCATAAGTTCCTTTTTCTTTAACGATAGTAAGAATATAATCACTTTTCTTCTCACAAACAATTTCATTGTTTCCAAATTCAATTAGTTTAGGAGAACTTTCTCCAAATTCACCTATAATTGATGTAACTGCAGTAATGTAACTAATTACCTCTACATTCTTTTCTTCTGTTCCCCATTCTTCATCGTAGATTCTATAATATCTACAGGATCCAGAGGTTTTCAGTACTAAAACTGCTTTTATCAATTTCAAATCACACTAACCTAATATACTTTAAGCTAATATAGCTTAGTAAATAAAAATAACTCTTAAAACCTTTCTTTAAGGAAAATCAACAATGAACCAACAGTCTTCAGGAGTTCGTATCTCCTATAAACTAGCAGAATCAATTCTGAAAGAATTGAGAAAACACAAAGTAATAGACTTATCCTTAGAATTTATTAGAGAAACAGATACACTTGTTATCCCTATCACCTTACCAGAGGAAAAACTAACAGCAATTCTAAAAAAATACAAAGATAATTATGTATTTACAATTCAAAATTTCGAAAAAAAAGAAGTATCACCAACTAATCTATTTGATGCAGTAAAGGATGATATACCTCCGAAACTCCACGAATTTATACCAAAATCATATGATGTAATAGGAGATATTGTGATAGTAGATATAAATGAGGAAATAATAAAATATAAAGACAGAATTGGTTCAGCTCTTCTATCTCTTTTTCCATCTATTAATACTGTTTATCGGAAAGCTTCTGCAGTTACAGGGGAACTTAGAGTGAGAAAAGTGGAGTTACTTGCAGGTGAGAAAAAATGTGAGACGATACATATCGAACATGGAATCAAAATCTGGGTTAACGTTTGCGAAGCATATTTTAGTCCCCGACTTGGTCATGAACATAAAAGAGTAGCTGATGAAGTATTAGAAAATGAGATTATCGTTGATCTCTTTACAGGAGTAGGACCGTTTCCTCTTCATATAACTAAAAATGTCATTGCAACAGTCTTTGCAGTAGATATCAATAAAGTCGCGTTGAAATGTTTGGAAAAGTCTATGGAATTAAACAATCTGAAAGGAAAAATTGCTTTAATTTATGGAGACTGCAGACTAGTAACTAATTCTCTTCTTCAAGCTGATAGAATCATAATGAACCTTCCAAGTAAGGCTCAAGAGTATTTTGATGTAGTATGTCAGATCATTAAACCAGGAGGAATTATATATTTCTATCAATTTGTCCCAGATGAAGAACCAGAGATAAAAATGAAAGAAATTCTTGAAGAAAAACTTAGAGAGCACAAATTTGTAATCAAAGAGGTTTTAAGCTTTCAAAAAATCAGAGAAAGTGCTCCAAGAGAGATTCATGCCTGTTTAGAAGCTTCTATTTCTCCGTTTTCAATTTGAATCGTTACTTTCATCTTTGAACTCGGATTCTTCATCAATTCACGTATTTCTTTAGAGATATCTGACGCAGATTTGTCAGCATTTATCATTAATGTTTTAGGGCAAAGAAAATTACTTTTTCGTATAATAATTGCAGACTCATCAGAAAGTTGAAGATTCGGATGCCCTTTTCCTTTAATTTCCTCATCAAATCCGAGTACGTTTAAGATAACTTTTACATTGTTATTTTCGTCTCTAAGAAGACTCTTAACTTCGTCTGGCAGATTTAATAGATTAGTTGTTGCTCTTACGCCTAGAATACAATCTCCTCTAAAGGTTAAATCAGAATCAACAGTAAATTCAAGTGTTGACTTGTGTCGAGAGGTTACATGAGAATGGCCAAAACACTCGAAGGTAAATAACACCATGAAAATTCGTTTTCATAACACTTTAACAAAATTTCGTTTACTGATAATTCAAGTGATTATATCTTCCACTTCAATGTTGCTCCAAATTGTTTAAATTAATTAACTTTTGATTAGAAAATATTATATTATTGTAATAAAAAATAAGTTAGGTAGTTGCATTCATGTCTCAAGATTTACCTTTAGAAGAAGCTTATGATTGGTTTAATAGTCGTGTTTCATCGAGTATGTCTAGCTATCGAAATAGCGCAGCAAAACAACTTCGATCCATAAAAGATAAAGTAGAAGAAGTTAAAAGTGCAGCACACAGATTTGATTACTCTGATATTAAAGATCCTGATGTTTACCAAAACTATGCAACCACAATATTTACTAACATCAACGAAATTTTTGAGGATCTTGAAACTCCAGAACAAATTACTTACAAAAATCTTGAAGATTTTCTTTCTAATATACAAAGCAAAATTAATTCTTGTATGAATATGCTTTCAAAATATCTTTCTTGGTTAAAAAGAGACAGGTCATATAAAGATAAAGTCAAGAGTCTAGATAGATCCCTAACGAGATTAAAAGAAGATGTACATATTTTTGAAACTAAAACCTTAGTCTCTTATTCAGAAATAGTGAAATTTGAGAGAGTGTTAGAGGATATAGAAAGATTAAAACAACTTGTGGAGCGACAAAATGAACTAGAAGAAGAAATCGAATCTTATGCTGATGATGTCGAAAAAATAACTAATGAAATAAATGAAAATCAAAGTGCATTAGATGAATTTGAGAATCATCCGGGATTTATACAATTAGAAAAAAATAGAAAAGAACTAGAACGAATTGAAATAACTATTTCAAATAGATTATCAGAAATAAAAAAGCTCTCGAGCAAAGTATTGAAAGCTGTTGATAATAAAAAAGTTGATTTAAATGATTATGATAAAGAGGTTCTTAAAAGCCTAACAAAGGATCCATTAACAGCTTTTGTTAAAGAACCAGAAGGGTATAGGGGGATAAAATCATCCTTAAACGTACTAAAAAAAGTCAGCACAGAACCTTCTATTCAGATGAAAAAGGAAAAACTTCAACGTGCATATGAAAATATTGAGGAAATTTTAAATGATGAGCTACTTGAGTTACAAAAAACTGCTCAGTTTATTGTCAAACAAAGTGAAGCAATAGACTATAAATTCCAAGAAATGCAACTAGATGTCAAAATGAAGAAACTCAGAGAATTGATTGATAATCTGAAAATTGATCGAAACAGAATAACATTATCTATTAGAAGAGAAAAAAATGAAGTTGAAGAGGAAATACAATCCTTAAACAAATCTATTGAAGAAAATATCAATGAATTTACTAATCGCTCTATAAAACTTGTTTATTAGAGTTTTAAAACAGATATTCTTCTGTTATTGCTTACTACTTTTGTTGATTTCATACAAAAATGACCTAAACAAAATAAACCTTAAATCTATATTGTATTCATGTTAAACTGATGAATGAAATGGAAAAATGGACAGCAACATCAGAAGAAATCAAGGAAGGAAAAACAACAGATGTTTACTTTTTAAGAACGATTCAATGTTTAGATAAAGACGGTTTTGACAAAATCAAAGCATGGGCAGAAGTAACTACTGGAGGAATTCCAAGAGATGGTAAGCAATTATTGTTTTTAGGGCTTCAGGATGTTTTAAACCTCTTTATTGAAGCAAAGTTGTCAGTTGATATATATGCAATAGAAGAAGGCACAATTTTACCATTTAAAGATTATAATGGCGTAAGAATTCCTTTTTTAGTCGTAGACGGTGTTTATAGAGAGTACGCAAAATATGAAACACCGATGTTAGGACTGCTGTGCTTTCAATCAGGTGTAGGTACCTCGGCACTAAGATTAAGGATAGCTGCACAAGAAAAAATACTGCTTTCTTTTGGTATTAGAAGAATGCCCCCTGCAATTGCTCCAACAATTGATAGAGCTTGTTATCTAGCAGGTTTTGATGGAATTTCATGTGTATTAAGTGCAGAAAAACTTGGAATTCCTGCAACAGGAACCATTCCTCATGCTCTGATCATGATAGAAGGAGGAATCCAACCAGCTATTATTTCATTTGATAGAAATATTGACCCTTCAGTTGCCAGAGTAGCTTTAGCTGATACATTTAATGACGAAAGAATTGAAGTTCTTGCTGCTCTTGAAGCTATTGGCGAGAAACTAGAAGGTGTTAGATTAGATACTCCTAGTTCAAGAAGAGGAAACATGCATGAACTTATCCAAGAGATTAAATGGGAATTAAAACTTCGAAATCGTGAGGACCTTAAAATTTACCTAAGTGGAGGTCTGACAGAAACCGCAATTTTAGAATTCAGAGATCTAGTTGATGGTTTTGGAATTGGAACCTATGTTGCTAATAGCCCAACTGTTGATTTTGCATTTGATATCGTAAACATTGAAGAGGAAGACATTGTAAAACGCGGGAAATTTATCGGAAAGAAGCAAGTTGGTTACTGCGAAAAATGTGATATTTATCTGTGTGATCGATTTGAAAAAGAGAAAATAATTTGTCCAGAATGCAATAGTGAAATGAAAAAAATGTTGCATAAATATATAGAGAAGGGGCAATTAATTACAAAACTTCCAATTGAAGAAGACATTCGAGATTATGTTAGGAAACAGAAAATTAACTTGAAAGAGATGTGAAAAAATCTAATTTGTTGCCCAACCAAATAAGTTTAAAAGTAATATTGAGAAAAAAGATACAAGTAATAGCTTGGTATATAAAGATTAATAGAGCTAGAAAACGAAGGTAATCCAGATGGCATTTGGAATAACATTTGAGAATAAGACAAATGAGTTGAAAACTACATTAAGTGATTTGAAAATCAAGGTGCCTGAAATAGAGAGCGCTGCAATTGTATCAATTGAAGGATTACCAATAGCATCGGTTTTGCCTCAGGAAATAGAAGAGGCTAGATTAGCTGCAATGACTGCGGCAATGCTATCTTTGGGTGAGAGAGTAGCACAAGAGATGCAAAGAGGAGAACTAGAAAAAATCTTCATCGAAGGAGCTTATGGATACATTATTACAACCGCAGCAGGTCAGAATGCAGTATTGACTGTATCTGCTAGAAAAGAAGCAAAACTTGGATTAGTCTTTCTTGACATGGCTAGAGCAGCTCAAGATGTAGAACGCCAATTAAGTTAAAGTTTCTTTTACTATTTTAGTCATATTTTCTAAAGATGAGAGTATACTTTGTTAGAGAGATTTAAACTCATCTTACGAAAAATAAATAAAAACAATTTCATTTCAAAGATTGAGCTGAATAAATGAGCAATAAAATTGATGACCAAGAAGCTACGGAAAATTTGGTAGTAAATCTAGGGAAACTTGAGGAAGACATAAACAAACTTAGGAACCTTCGGAATGAATACAATCAACGTACTAAAAATGTTTTAACTAAAAGAAATGAAATAAATAAGGAAATTCAAGATCTTTTGGACAAAGCGAAGGAATTTACTCAAAAACGTGATGATTTAAATCAACAAGTTAAAGATTTGAAACAAAAACGTAAAAATCTTCAGGAATCTTTAGCACAAGATAAACAAACTCTTGAAGAAATAGTTGAAAAAGAGCAAACTATAGACAAAGGAAACATTCGTAAGAAACGAAACACTATGATTGGAATAAGTAAGAGGATAGATAAAATAGAATGGGAATTACAGACTAGTATTCTCGATTCAGACGAAGAGAAAGAGATGATTCAGTCTTTAGAAAAACTTTCAGATCAAGTAAATAAACTAGCAGAAGAAGTCCATATTACAACTAAACAAAATGAACTCTGGAGAAAAATTTCTTCTACACAAAAAGAAATCAATATTCTTCATATCCAGATTGTAGATGTTGCAAAAGAATCGCAAATTTATCATAATTTAATGAACCAGCATTTTCAGAAGGTCAATTCTTTAAGAAAAATTGCTACTGAATATCACAAGGAATTTATTAGTAATAAAAAAACTGCTGATAGTTATCATAAGGAATATCTTGCTAAAGTCACAGAAAAAAATGAATTAAGAAAACAACTTAAGAATGCTCAACAAGAACATAGAAGGAAAATAAAAGAACGTATTAAGTCCAATATTGAAGAAAATGTCAATAAAGCTTTTGAAAAATATGAAGCTGGTGAAAATCTCAGTTTAGAGGAATTCAGACTCTTAGTTGAAAATGGGATGATTTAGTAGTTATCCTTATCTATTGTTATAAATCTTCAACTAGTATCAAATAGTCCGCATACATCAAACTATTTTCTATTACACTTTTTGATGGTGCTATTAGCAGTATTTCTGTCGATTCTCTTGCAGAAGAAATCATGGGTAAGAGGACCTCATCAATAACACCTAAACATAAAATATCAGTTTGCTGAGTTAGAACAACATCCATCGCTTCAAGTGCCATATGAATCTCTTCATCTGAAGGGACTATTACTGGAGAAATTCCCTTTTTGATATATGCACCATATTCTTCTGGTTTAAGCTGATGATCGAAAATTACCATAGATTTTCTAATACTACCAATTTCTTTTATTTGGTCGAGAATATGTATTATTTGAGTTTCAGAAAGAGTCTCAATTAGTTTACCTGTGAATATACAACTAATGTTTTTTCCTTGTTTTTTCAAGATATTCAGAACTCTTTCAGTCATATTATTTGGTAAACATTTGCACAATTATAAATAATTTCGTTTCAATATTTTTTAAGATTTGAAAATAGTAGATATAAAAAGAGATTAAAAGAGTAATAGTTTGAATTTCATAAATATCATATTTCCAACTATTTGATAAATATAGGTGGCTTTAATGCGTTTACCAACTCCTAAATTAATTTACAAGCTTTATGAAAGGAAACTTTTCTCTGAAATAAAGAATAATCCAATTCCTAAGCATATAGGAATTATTCTTGATGGAAATAGAAGAGGAAGTAAACAATTAGGAGTAGATTATGTAAAGGGATATGAACTTGGTGCTCAAAAACTTGAGGAAGTTTTGGACTGGTGCTGGGATCTTGGAGTGAAAGTCATATCATGCTGGATTTTCTCTACTGAAAATTTCTCTCGTCCAAAGGATCAGGTTGAAAGTATAATGAAATTAGCAGTAAAATACTTTCAGAAAATAAGAAATGATAAGAGAATTTTCAAGAATGAAGTAAGAATAAGGGTACTTGGCAGAAGGGAGATGCTTCCTAAAGAGGTTCAAAAAGAAATTGAATTGACTGAAGAAGCAACCAAGCACCATAACAAATATGATTTAAATTTGTGTATGGCATATGGTGGAAGAGCAGAAATAGTTGATGCTTTGAAACAAATTCTAGATAAAGCTAAAGAAGGGAGTATAGATTTGAATAATGTTGATGAAGAGTTAATAAGTAGTCATCTATACGCTGATGACACTCCAGACCCAGATTTAATTATACGTACTTCTGGTGAAGAAAGGCTATCAGGTTTTCTTCTCTGGCAATCAGCTTTTTCAGAATATTATTTTACAGATGTTCATTGGCCTTTGTTTAGAAAAATAGACCTTTGGAGAGCGATAAGATCATTCCAAAGAAGAGAAAGAAGATATGGAGTTTAAATCCAACCATTATTCATAAAAGTCATCTCTTTGCCCCCACTCTCTTTCAAGTGAAGCTATAAGAGTATCAATATTTTGTCCAGTATTTGCACTTATAGGGATTAAATCCCCCATACTTTTAAATTGGTCTAAAAGCTCTATAATGCTTATCCCTAGTTGTTGAGATAGATTAATTTGCCCATAACTCTGAATAGAAGAAATCAAAGTTTCTGGAGATTCAATCCATTTCTCAAGAGACTCCATTTGTTCCTTTTCTATTATATCAGCTTTAGAAATTGCTGTAATTTGTGGGAGAGACAACTGAAAGTTTACAGACATACTTAAGAGAAGTATGCTTGAGAAACCTTCAGGTTTTATCACTAAAGAAGGATCTATTAAAAATATTGAAGCAGGTTGTCCTCCTTCTGATACAATTGAAGAAATTAGACGACCACTGCTTCTGTAAGCAAAGAGTTCAATTTGTCCTGGTGTATCTACCAAAAGATATTCAGGTTCAATATATTCAATTTCTGATTTTACATCATCAATCTTTGTAGCTATTAAATCCATACTAGCTATCATTGCACCATTAGGACCAAGTTCTAGTTTATCAATTAAATTATCAATATTCACAATTTCCCTTACATCTATATCAGGATTATAGGGTAAGCGTTTAACTCCGGCATCTAAATTTAGAGTAGCTACATCCAGATTTTTCTCACTGAACCAATCATATAATGTTCGAGTCAATACTGTTTTACCACTACCTGCAGTTCCCACCATAAAAATTGGATAATATCGTTTTGCCATTTTAATCAACAAAAGGTTCCATTTTTATATCAGGGATATTCTTTCGAAGAAGATTTTGGAGTTCTTCAATAGCTTTATCTACTTCAGATTCAGCTTCTTCCCCTAATCCCGAGATGTGTATAATTATTCCTTGTTTATCTTTGTATGCTGGATGAGATTTAACATACAAATCGCCATGCTTATTCTTGATTTCTAATATGAAAGGAGCTAACTGGCTTTCAATACTTTGAAATATTTGGAATTTTTTCTCATACAATTTTTTATTTTGTTTCTTGTTTAAACGTGGTAAAATATGACGCATAAAGATATCTTTCATCTCTGTAGGGACCCCAGGTAAACAATAAATTTCAATACCAACGAAGTTTAAATAACAAGAAGGGGCTCCTCCAACATAATTTTGAAGCACTTCAGCACCTGTAGGCATCAGAGCCATTTTTCTACGTTCTTTTGTTAAACCAGCATTCTTCTTCTTATCATAGTATTTTTTTATTTGTTTAAGCGCAACTTCATTTTCAACTAAATCTAATTTTGTTGCTTTGGAAAGAACTTCAAGTTGAATATCATCGTAAGTAGGACCTAGTCCTCCAGAGATTAAAATTAAATCAGGTTTCCTTTCAAATACTTCTAAGAAAAATTCAGTCGCTAATTTCAAATCATCTCTAATACAAGTTACACGTCTAACTTCATAACCAAGCTTTGTAAGATGCCTTCCCAAAAACACTGCGTTAGTGTTTGTTGTGACACCTATTAACAATTCATTTCCTAAGCAAACAATTTCAGCTGTAGGTATATCCATTTTCTTCTCACTTTACTTTTCTCTTTGAATTCCCATTTTCGCAATTTCGATTAAGAAATTCTTGTATTTCTCATCCAATGGTGGATTAATATTATTCAAATATTTGACACAATCCTCAAAAAGGATTTTAGCTTGAGATCTCGAATAATCCAAAGCCCCTGTTTCAACCATTATGTTTTTTACTTGTTCTACTTCTTCAGGATTTGAATCCCTATTTCCAACTATTTTTGTCAGTAAGTCTTTTTGGTACTTATCAGCATTTTCTAAGGTTTTTATAAGTAGCAAGGTTTTCTTTCCTTCCTTTAAATCACTATCAGTTGGTTTTCCAGTTTTTTTAGCATCTCCAAAAGTCCCAATAATATCATCGACAATCTGAAAAGCTATTCCAGCAGATTTAGCAAAATTTTCTAACCCCTCTAACTGCGAATCCTGTGCACCAGCTAAAATAGCACCCATTTTTGTCGCAACTTCAAATAATGCAGCTGTTTTACCTGCGACCATTTCCATATATTCTTTTTCAGAAATTAGCAGTTTACCCATAAAATCTGTTTCAATAATTACTCCTCTTACTACTTTGAAGAAGCCTTTATTGAATTCCAATGATGCTTGGAGAACTTTTTCAGGTGGAAAAACATTAATGTGGATTGCATTATAAGCAACATTATAGAGAAAATCACCTCCGAGAATACCCATAGCAACTCCGAAGTCTTCCGGATTTTGAATTTCATCATCATAATTCATTTTAGAATAATTTTCAAAGGTTTTATGAAATGCAGCTACTCCTCTCCTTGTTTCTGCATTGTCCATTATATCATCATGTATAAGACTAGCGTTATGAAGTAATTCTAAGGAAAGAGAAGCTCTTATTATTCCATCTTCATCAATGTTAGGATTAATAGCAGCACTTGAAAGTAACATTAAAATTGGTCTGATTCTTTTACCTCCAGAGAAAAGAAATTTTTCAATTTCATTGTAGAAATGACTTAAAAAAGGATTATCAAGTTCTTTTGATTTTTCTTCCAAGAATTGTTTCAGAGCTTTTTCGACTTTTTTCATTATTCTGTTGTATTCAGTAAGAAACATAACTATCTTCCAAATTCAGTCTGCTTACAAAAAGAAACGTACTATTAAACGTTTATTGATTAATACCAATATTTTCACAAAGCACAAGATATTTGAAAGAGCTTTAAAGAATTAATATGAACAAAATGGTTGATCCGTCAAAATTTCCAAATTCAGCTTCTGAGATAGAAGAAAGACTCTTAAAGAAAGACGTCATACGAGATGATTTATTGAAACTTTCAAGACAGATTATAAAATATTCAGGGCAGAGTATTGAAAGTTTTCATAGAAATAATGTAGAGGATGCAAAAAATAAACTTGATAAAGCCAAAAATTCGTTGGATAAAATCAATAAGTTACTCGATGAAGACCAAACAGCTTTAAGTACAGGAATTGTGGGAGTCGCGATGCAAGAATATGCTGAAGCTAGGCTTTTCTATGAAGTAATTGAAGGTAGAAAACTTTCAAGTGTGGAAGAGATAGAGGTAACAGATCAAGCCTATCTTTTAGGGATTGCTGATTTAATTGGAGAATTACGCAGATACTCATTAGAAAAACTTGTTGAAGGAAATGTTTCCAAAGCTAAATACTTCTACAATCTTATGAAAGAACTATATGGAACGTTCTTACAGATAGATTATGGGAAGAATCTAATTCCAGATCTTAGAAGAAAAAAAGATACTGCAAGAGTTTTGGTAGAACGTACTTTATCTGATTTGTTTGTTGCACAACAAAGTAAAAATCTTGAAGAAAAATTAGAAGAAAAAAAGAATACTTAACTTGCTAATTTTTTATTAAAAATTATTACACCAATATCCATCAAGTTTGTACCTGTATAACCTGTGATTATTTCCCCACCATGTTTTTTGAAAAATGAATTAGAATTATTTTCAGCTAAAGCTTTTTTAGCAGTTTCTATTTTATTGGACTCATCTAAAGTAAAAGGTCCTATTATAGCACCAGCTGCATTTGAGTTTCCATCTATTCCATCTGTACCTAAACTTAACAGATATACAGATATATCTTTTTCTAATGAAAGCGCAAAAGATAGAGCTAATTCTTGATTTCTCCCCCCTTTTCCATTTGTAAAATTCAACGTTACAGTTGTTTCACCACCAAATATTCTATAAAAAGTTGATCGAATAGTATCATCTGAGTTATTTTCTAAATCCCTAACTAGAAGATTTATTTGGTTAGCAAAGTTCTGTCCTACTTCTCTTGATTCACCAATCATAGTATCATTTAGAATTTCGGAGTTACCGTTAGAACAGAGGTAATCTTGTAAAAGAGATTGCAATTTTAGATTATCTCCAACTATATAATTCTCAACATGTTCAAAAAGCTCTTTTTTTGAAGGAGTATCAATAATTTCTGATTTCAATCCTTTTGACAAAATACCCAAGACACTTTCTGGTATTCGTGCTAGTAAAGAATGATTTGAAAAAATTTTTTCGCAATCGTTCCAAGTTGTGGTATCAGGAGCTGTAGGACCAGATGCAATACTTGAGATATCATTGCCTAGAACATCAGATAGGATAATACTAATAATTTTAGCTTGAGTCAGCTGAGCTAGTTTTCCACCTTTTACTTTTGAGAAGTGCTTTCTAATTGTATTAATCTCTTGTATTGATGCATTGCTTGATAATAATAAATCTACAAGCGACACATAATCATCAAAAGAGACATCATAATCAGGTTGTTCTAACAAAGCGCTACCTCCCCCAGAAACAAGAAATATACAAAAATCTGCTTTAGTTGTTTCCAGTAAAAGGGATA
>CAZJUB010000040.1:0-22356 GCA_964549075.1 uncultured archaeon
CAATGTTTTTTGTAATATGGCTAGAAAGTATGCCAACATATCATCATTGTTGAAACTCATATCATTAGAGTGGCTCTCTTGGATAAGATCGTTCAAATACTGAAATTGGAGAAATGCTTCAGCAAAAACATTCTGGGGGATAACACGTGCAGTAAGGTCTCTAACAATCTCTATGAACCTAAAAACGTGCTGTTGATTTGAACTCTTATCAATGCGTTCCAACTTTCCATTAATTAGAAAGAGAGGACTATGCAGTTCCTGCAAACTCTTTACGAGGGGTCGAAGTTGTGCATCGTCAATGATAGTGGTCATTTGTTCCTCAATACATAATACTTACTTTGATTTAAAAGCTCAAAAGAATTTTTTACCACAAGAGAAGAAAGAGAGCAATAGGAGACCATCAAGTAGATGGTGACTCCCTCCCATTTCTTGTCTACACCCATTCTACAAGATTTGCGACTAAACAAAGATAAGCAGAGCTTATCAAACAAATAATTCGCAGTTTGATTAATAAACTAGAGAAATATGATTGCATGAAGATTACATGTGAAAATTGTTCTGTTCTAAACAATATTGTCTCCTATTTTTCTTTAAACGACATTAATCTTTGATAGTGGTTTTCAATGGAATCTAACAAGTTATATTCATAAAAGAGCTTTAGAAGGCTCAGTACTAACGATTAATTTCTAATAAGCATCCTTGCCCTAGAGGTGTTTTAAAATATCTTTTTCTGTGGATAATGCTTAAATAGTTTATTTGTGAAACGTACGAATTCAACGAGGAAAGGTAAGAATAATGCTAGGAAATAGAAGAGAACAAATAAAAGCATCTTTGAAGATTGCTTTTAGACAGAGTAAACAACAATTCATAGCTGCAAATCAGTCAAAAAATTCGGGTATGGCACAGCAAGCAGTAAATCTCAACATTAGATTTAATTGGGGAAAAAATTACCATAACGCTTTTATGATTTCGAAAAGATAAATATGGTTGGTTAACAATCAAGATGATAGCTTATGGTAATAGGGAAGAAGTCTTTAACTAATCTAGTAATTATTTTTCTTTTTATTAGTCTAATAAATTATGGTAATAAAATAGCTATTGCTGATGAGACAGAAGAACCAATTCCTCACTTAGTTAATCTAGGAATGAGCAGTAATGAAAATGACTGGGATTTCACAGAAAATATTGCCATTACCTACTTGCATGGTGAGGATGTACAACCACCGAATATAGAGATACAGGAAATCATCACTCACGACGAGTACAAATATTATACTGAAGACGCTAAGATAGTAGAGATAACTGAGAAGACCAATTGGGAAGTTTTACCAAACAATAAAGCAGGTAATATAGCAGGAATTAACTTTGAGTGGACAGACATAGATGGATGGCATAATGTTAAAATAGAACTCTACTATTTGAATGAGGAAGGAATACTAGGTGTTTCTGTTTTTACTTTGCTATTTTATGATAACATCGGTACATATACTCCACCACCAGAAAATCCACTTAATCCTCCATCAGATGATGATCCGGAAATTACAACACCAATAGATAATGAAGAACCAACAGAGACTGATCCAGTAGGTGAAAATACTAATACTCACACAACTACACTTCCAATAACAACAAACATGATAGTACTTAGTATAGTATTATTAGGATTATTGACAATAATAATAAAGAGAAGAAAATAAAAAGAAAAAAGGATTATGAAAGAAGGTTTATTTCTTTCTTCGTTTTGAGATGAATGGTAAAACTACTAAGATCAATGATGAAATCCAGAAGTAACTACTCTCAACTGGTTCAACAACTGCAACCCAGATCGTGTTTGAAGCTTCATTGTCTGATGTATCTTTAGCAACAAGTGTATAGTTGTAAGTACCAACTGGAAGTAGATCAACGTTGATAGAGATATTTTGACCATCGGTCCAAGACGCTGTTAAGGTAAATAGTATTCCATCTCTGTAAATCTCATAAGTATCAGGATTATCATCCTCGAGTATCCAGCTTATGAAATTGCCAGTAGTACCAAATTGATATTCTAGGTTATTATTAGAGGTAGTGATTAATGGAGGGGGATCAAGTTCTCTTACTGTAACAAATATTGTACTAGTAGCTTCATTATCAAATGTGTCTTTTGCAACCAACGTATAATTGTAAATTCCAAGCGAAAGCAAGTCTACGTTAATTGTAACATTCAACCCATCTGTCCATGGTGTATCACTAACAAGCATTATTCCCTCTCTAAGAATATTGTATGTGCCTGGATTGTCATCCTCTAATATCCAGCTGATATAATTGTTAGTTCTTCCAACAATGTATTCAAGATCACCGCTTGAAGTAATAAGGGGTAAACTTTCATCGCTTAACTCAATTGGTCCTAATATAGCTAATGGTTCTGAATCTAGAAGTTTTCTAACAAAGAACCAATCAACTCTTAGTTCACCTCCAGGTTGAGGATATCCAGGAAGTGAATTATGATGCCAGCTAAATGATTTCAAAGCGCATCCAGAAGTTCCTGGATATGCATATGATTTAAGCAATATACCATATTCATCACCTGGACCAGCATATGCAGCTCTGGTTGCTAAAGTTACTTGTAAAGGAACCGTTGGTATTTGAGCTGTATGAACAGCAATGTTTGTTCCATTATCAAACTCAACGTAAGAATTATTAAACCAACGAATCTCATTTGTAAACCAAGTCATTTGCGGTACATGATATTCTGTAACTTCCCAATCATCCTTTACAGTGGTAGCCCCTCTTGTTGTTGATGGGATTCCTATTCCCACCATATTATCAACAGAAGTTGAAAGTGGTTGTCCATGACCAAAATACATGTCTGAAAATCCTACAAAAGCAAAACCAGTAAAATCATTTCCAGTATCAGTATTGAGACGAAGGTAATCATCAGTGATTTCATAGCTACTATAGATGTCTGAATCAACTAACCACTTTGTGAGATTAAGACCAGGATTCGAGAAATCTTCAAAGAAAATAAATGTTTCTTCTCCGTTACTTTCAGAAGAAGCTAAAGGATTTCCAAAGTACATTTCAATGAAAGGAGTGCTTGCTTTTGCTATTTTTACCCAAACAATGGAAGTGCCAATCGGATTCCATTTTTCGATATAATAGCTCAGAGAATTACCAAGGCTATCTATGAACCGGATATCATCACCTGCTGAATCAGTTTTACTATAATCAAAATTGGTTGTGTTTAGCTCTATCTTTAGTTGGTAATTGGCAATGGAAGGAGGAGGAATGATATCAATAGAAATTTTGTACTCCCATCCAACAAGGATGTTTTTTATTGAAAAATTAGTTTCATTTTCTCTTATTTCTACACTAGATGTCCCTTTTCCTTCAACAATTATTATATTTACAATACTAAAAACTATAAGTGAGATAAATATAAAGTAAAAAAAAACTATTTCTCTTCTATTCATTTGAATCACTCTTATACTTGTCAACTAACAAGTTAGAAGGGAGTCAGTTTAATAAAGTTTACTAAATTATGTGCAATATGGTAAAAATATAAAGAAAAATCCCTTTTTTAAATTATAGTATAATAAAAAGAAAAAAGAGTTGAAAGAAGGTTGTTAGTCCTTCAGTCTTGGATCTAAAGCGTCTCTTAAAGAGTCACCGAGTAGGTTAAAACCTAAAACCGTGAAGAAGATGAACATCGCTGGAAACATCGGCATCCAAGGATATTCCAGTAAATCGTTCTGCCACTTGTTCAGGTCGTCCCCCCAGCTTACAGCGTTAGGATCTCCGAATCCGAAGAAAGCTAAAGCCGCAAACAGGAATATGGTGTTCGCAATACCTAGCGTTACTATAATGATCAGCGGTGCTAGTGAGTTTGGTAAGATATGTTTGAAAATAATTCTCATATCACTCGCACCCAGCGCTTTTTCCGCCTCCACAAAATCTTGTTGTTTCAGCGAGAAGAAGTTCGAACGTACTATCAGCGCCGTACCGCCCCAACCGATCAAACTAAAGAATATAACTACTACCGCGTACCGCCCACCCGGTATTTGCACGTCTTCGAATAACACAATGATGAATATCATCAATATGAATCCTGGCATGGAGTATAACAATTCGATAATTCTTTGTAAAACATCGTCTATTACACCTCCGTAGAATCCCGCTATCGCACCTAAAACTGTTCCTATAATTACTGTTGTCATCTGACCTATAAATCCAAGAGCTAATGAAACGGTTGCTCCAAAGAAAACTCTGGAAAGCATGTCTTGTCCAGTTCCATCAGTTCCAAATGGATGTAGAAATGAAGGTGGTAATTTAGCTTGATCTGCGAATTGGTATCTAGGATGGTTGAATAAAACGATAGGACTATCTTTAGGCATACCCGGTATCCACAGCTCGACATACAAGTTGTTCAAACTGATGGCGTTATTAGGGTCTCCCAGTATGATGTCTCTGTTTGTCAAAAATTGGTCGAATGATAATAATATCCAGGAAGTAAAAGCCATTAGAATCAAGAATAAAACGATATAAAGACCAAGCATACCCATCTTGTCTTTCTTAATACGTCGCCAGACAATGGACCATTGTCCAGCACCTTTCATAGTCTCAATTTCTCTTAATGTTTTTTCATCAAGTAGAAATTCTTCTCTTTGTTCGTCTGCAACTGCCATACTTTACACCTTAATATTTGATTCTTGGATCAATAAACACATACGTGATATCCGTTAGCAACCGCGCTATTAAGAATAATAGCGGAAAGATTGTGTTCGTGGCCATCATAAGTGGATAATCTCTAAAAAGCGCTCCTTCTAGAAACACCGTTCCTATCCCAGGCCATCCGAAGACTCTTTCGATCATTACTGAACCTGCTAGCAATCCAGGCAATGAGTTGCCTATAATTGTGACTATCGGCAGTAAACCGTTTCTAAACGCATGTTTGTATATCACTGCTCTGTTGTCCAACCCTTTCGCTTTTGCCGTCGTAATATAATCTTGTCTCAAAATCTCTAAAAGTTGTGATCTTACTAATCTTGCCATGAACACCAGCCCTCCGAGGGTTAGCGCTAATGTTGGTAATATCAAGTATTTGTAGAAACTCGGATTCAAGAACAATGGTTTTCTAAAAGCGTCCTTGTTGGCTACTCCTGTAAAATTAAACAGTTGATATGACAATAGCATCAGAAGTTTAGCTAGCCAAAACAGTGGCATGGAGTACCCCAATAACATTGCTACAGTGAGTGATCTATCCCAAAATGAATTCTGTCTTGTTGCCGAGACTACACCTATTGCTGTAGCCAGTAACAACGAGAAGATAAATGATAAGATATTCAGTACCAGTGTATAAACTGCACGTTCTGAAATTATCTGCGCTATTGGTACCCCTTCTCCCGCTTGAGTATAATACCAACTATTCCCCAGATCAAAATGCAGTAAATCATTAACGAAGTTAATATACCTAGTAAACCAAGGTACTGTATACATGTTTTGGTCTAGTAGCCCCATTTCAAATGCTTCCTGGTTATACGCCTGGTTGTAACAATCTGGCGTTTCACAATGGATCAGCCCAATTCTCACCACAACCGGGTCACCTGGACTTACATTAATTAGTGTAAAATTCATTAACGTAATTCCTAGCATAACAGGGACAATATATATGGTTCTTCTAATTATGAATCCTCTTAATGACATATATTTTTCTCCGCGAAGTTTTTACTCAAAACTTTGAGTAATAGTGAGTCACTAATTAGATGAAAACTTTTATGTGCTTTTATAAGCTTTATCTTCCAACTAGGGGAAAAATATATAAATAGGTGGAAAGTCGGTCGGTTCCTAAAACTAGCTTCTTTTTAGATTTTAGCCTTTGGTCCTGGAATGTTTGCATCTAAATCTTGTTGGTCAAAGGTTATTTTTCCATCATGCATGTGCAGAATTCTTCCAGCTCTTTTCGCTGCAGCTAGATCGTGGGTCACTAAAGTTATAGTAGTTCCTCGTTCTTCGTTTAATTCTTTAAACAAATCCAGTACAGATTGACCTGTTTTGGTGTCCAGATTTCCCGTAGGCTCATCTGCCAATAGCATAACTGGGTTATTTATCAATGCACGCATAATAGCTGTTCGTTGCCTTTCTCCAGAGCTTAACTCTTCTGGAAACTTTCCCTTCAGCTCTTCCAATTCGAATTCTTTTATCATCTTGTCTACTTTGTTTTTTCTTTGCTCATACGGCACTGAATCAAATACCAATGGTAATTCTATATTCTCTTCTGTTGTTAATCCTTCAATTAAATTGAAAAACTGGAAAACAAAACCAAGATTCTTTCTTCTAAAATGAATTAATTCTAATTGTGAGAGTTTGCTGAGATCTGCATTCTTAATAATTACTCTACCTCTTGTAGGAACTTCCAATGTACCTATTAAGTTAAGCAAAGTAGTTTTACCGCTACCGCTTGGTCCTACTATGGATGTAAATTCCCCTTCTTTTAAACTTAAACTTACTCCCTGAACAGCTTTTACAACATTTGTACCTACAATAAAATGCTTAGAGACATTGTCGCAAACCACAATCTCATTCTTCATTAATCTCTTTAGAAAAACATGCACTAATAAAGTTGTTTAAAGACCTATTATGAAACCTTAAGAGATTTTTACTTACTTTTAAATCACTGCTGGATTTAGTAAAATTACTTCTTGAGTAGGAGAAAGGAAGATGACTTTTCCTTCAATATTCTGATCGCCTTGTTTGGCTTTAAAACTATAAATTGTTGCAGGAATATAAATAACATGAATAATTATGTCCTGTATATCTGATTTAACAACAACTGAATCTTCGAATAAGTTCTCTATATCTTTTGTATCGATTATTGAATGGATTTTCTTAATTAATCCTTCTGAATAATTTTCGATTAGCATCTTATTTGCTTGACTCATATCTGGGTGTGAGATAACATTTATCCATCTTTTTAGAGTGTCTTCCATTCTTTTGGTATGTTCAATATTCTCTGATAAAAGATATTTTTGATTCTGAAACTCTCTTACTTCTTTAATCAGCTGTTCTTTTTCTGTTTTTGGTATTGTTTTATTTCTCTTTTCATCAAGTTTGAATTTTTTTGTTTTAGCATCAAGTTTTCTCTGGATCTTTTTCAGTTTTATAAATTCAATTTGGGCTTCTCGACTGATTTTTCTCTGTTTTTCTTCAAATTCAATGAGTTGTTTCTTGAGTTCTTTTTTAGCGTTTGTGAACTCCTCATTGTTCTTCCAGAAAGATTTTTCCTCGGAAATGAGCTCTTCAAGTTCATGAAGATGATTCAGAATTTCTTCTTGATAATTTTGTAATGTATTAAGTTTTTCATCGTATTCCTTTATGTATTGTTGAATTCTTGAGAGATCAATATTTACCAGCTTCATCTTAGGTGCTGTTTTACTAAGGTTTTCCTTAGCTCTACTACCAATAAGTTGAGTTAACTTAATCTGAAATCGGGTAAAAGCTTGATCCCAGATTTTCTTTTCACTTTCAGTCAATTCAAGCATACTTTCTTCAGTAACATGCAGTAATTTGAGATTTGTATTTGAATCAACTAGTAATGTTGGAAGTTTGATTTTATCAATTTCAATTGGGATGATTACTTGATACTTTCCTTCTAGCTTACATAGTGCAAAAGGTAATCCCAGAGTTTCAATTTTCTTTAGATTGATTTTGTCAATAGCCCGTAACTTAGATTTGATTCTGTTGACGATATCTGCTTCTTGATCTTTTTCTTGTTTATAGTAAAAATCAGATATTTGTATTTTAGCACCAGAATAGAACTCAATTAACTCTTTTTCTATTCTAACCAAATCCTCCATTTTCTGCTGATCAACTTTAATTCCTGCTTTATCTACCACTCCTGATATGGTTTCTTCTAGTTTCGAAGTTTGTTGTTCAACTTTTTCGATATTTTCAGTTTGAGGAAATGTTACTGCTTGAGTGTCTATCTTTTGTTCTAGAGAACTTTTATTGATGAGCTTATTTTCTTGTTCTAAATCAGGTGTTTGTTCAAGAATATTTTCAATCTTCTCTGCTAAAGAAACAAAATCTGAAAATGTTTGATTTTTTTCTTTTTGAGATTCGCTCATCTTTAATAACCAAGTCTATTACGCTATTTGAAATATTTAAACCACTCGAAATACACGTTATGAATCTAATTTGAATTCAGAAGAAATCTCTTGCTATTTTACTTTATAAACAAATTCCCTAAAAATATCTACGTATTGCCGAATTATATAAAGAACGCATCGAAGTTAAAATAGGTGAGTCCTATTTCAAAAAAGAAATGTCACATATGTAACTCTACCTATCCAGATAAAGTAATATTCTGTTCTGTTTGCGGAACAGAATTGGTAGATGATACAAAAAAAGCATCTAACGATATCGATTCTCCTTTAGATCTCCCTTCAGGCCACCCCAATTCTAAGATTTACTTTAGAGACGAACCTTTAGACACTAAACCAGTTGATGGGGGATTTATTACTGATAAAACTCAGTATGCTTGGAAGGTCTCTGAGGAAATCGTACCATTCAAAATGAAAAGCCAAATTAGTTATAGTGATGGTTTTAAGTCTCCTAGACTAGATATCAATCGTTTCAAACAAATATCTTTTCTAGACGGATTCTATGTGGGAAGCATTAATTTACTTAACTCCTTACTTTTGATCCTTTTCGCTAGTCTTGTTCTATTGACAACTATGAAATTATTAGCTTTAAATTGGTTACCAATTTTCCTTTCTGTTGTTATAGCTTTGCTGTATTTTGGGCTCTCCTATCTAAGTTTCTTCAAAACAGCTCAAGTGATTTCAGATTGGGAAAATCAACCTCTGAATATTACTAAAGCGAATTTCTTATCCTTTAGTTTTATCCAAACTGTTCATATAGGAATAATAAGTACAATTTCTGTTGTCAGTATGAAGATATTCTTCCCCAATACAGACCCTATTAGCTCATCTATCTCGATTTATGTCCCTTCTATTGTTATCATTTTACTAATTGCCTTTATCTCACCAACATTTCATATAGCTAAGATCTTATCTCTTCTACGTAATTCTGGAATTATTCAGAATTTTCTTGATGCTGTTCAGTTTCCAAAAATAGGCCTCAAAAGAACCTTGGAAGTAGCTATTTTCTCTTATATTGTACCTGCATCTCTGCTGGTATCTATATTCTCATCTGCATCTCACTTGGTGTCAGCGATTTTGTCTCCAGAAAGTACAACTACTATTGCAGTTTGGGAATACATAATTGTTAGTTTTGTCACTTTAATTCTCGCAATTAGTTTAACTTATATCAACTTCGCAGATGTAAACACTTTCCTTTTCTATGAACAGAAAATCAAGCAGTACGTTGAACCTCCAAGCCTGAATTGGGTAAAGAAAGCAGGTCATTTCTCACAAGAAAATGATGAAGATATCTCCAATGAGTTTAGTGATTCAAATTACGGTTTAGTTACTAAGAATGAAAGATGTTCAGCTTGCTCTGCAATATTGGTGAAAGGTGCAGAATTTTGTACTGATTGCGGTAAAAAAATTGTAAGATAGAGATTTCCTCTATTCTTCATGTTCATGTTGTATTGTTTGGACAATTTTCTTGATGATTGTTTGAATTGTATTCAATCTTTCTTCAATTACATCAATTCTTTTATTTATCTCATCGATATCTTCTTTTGTTACTTCAGAGGTGCTTGTGATATTTGCGAGTTTCCTCTCTTCAATAACAATGCCTTTCTTTTGTTCTCTTACATCAATAATATCCTTACTTTGTTCAGGAGGAACTGCATCTTGAATGTTGTTAGCTTCTAAGAGTTTGTAAGCTAAGATATCAAAAGTTTCTTGGATATTCTGTCCAGTTAAAGCACTGGTTTCACTATAGTAGAAGTGAATTCCTGTTTCAGCATCTAGACGATTACAAAACTCAAGAGCCATTTCTCTAGAAACTCTTCTTTTCTCTTCTAAATCCACTTTATTAGCAATTATGAAATAAACAAGAATTCCATTATTAGCTCCTTCGATAGCTTCTTCCAACCAGTTTGATAGATTGGTCATGGTTTTTGGATCTTGGCAATCAAAAACTAGAATCGCAGCTGTAGCACCTTTGTAAAAAGTACTTCTCACAGCTTGATAACTGTCCTGACCTGCTAAATCCCAGATTTGAAAAGCAATTGAATCTTCCTCTTTTTGAATTTTCTTTGATGCGAAGTCTGCTCCAATAGTTTTCAAATAACTAGATTCAAATCCTTTTCCCATATATCTCTCACGAATGGAAGTCTTTCCGACAGCTCCGTCTCCAGCAAGCACTACTTTGAAATTCCATTTTCTCATGTTGTCACCAATTTCATCTATACTGTGATAACTCTTCTTCAAGTTCATCGATTTTAGCTTGAGCTTCCAATAATTTTTTCTGGAAAGTAATTCCTACTTCAGCTTGAGTTTTTTCGAAATGTTCTTTTGCATCATCAAGTTCTTTTTTCATCTTTTGCCTATCTTCTCGAGCACTTTTTATTTCTTCACTCTCGCGAACTTCTTGAACTGCTTTCTTTAGTAATTCTTCTAAACTAGTTTCTGAGATATTCGCTCCTGAAGAAAGTGTTAATTTCATAGCTCGTATTTCTTCATCAGAAATTTGAGGTTTATTTGATAAAAGATCATTTACTTTCTCATCTAGAGCTTTCTTTTCAACCATTATATCTGCCAGTTGAGATTTTAATTTCCTATTATCTTCAGAAAGTTCAGAAGAATTTTGCAATTCTAAATCAAGAGAGCGTCTTAGATGTTCTAAATCTTCAGAACCTTCACCGTACTGATTCATATATCTTACAACCATGGTGAGATATTCTCTAACCATGGGATGCAAAAGTTCCCAATACTGGACTAATTCTCTTTCTACATCTTTTAATCTCGCATCCTTTTGTCCTGGAGGAAGTTTTGTAAAAACAGGACTGTCAATGTTAACAGATGAATAATAATCAGGAATATAGTCGTAAATAGTTTCGCCTTTATACTTCTTTGGTTTAGACATAGAATAACCCACAAAACTCTTTTCCTATACAAAAATAAACATTACGAAAGTATCGCACATTTAATTTTGAAGAAACTCAGATAAGAATCAATTACTTGAGCTATTTTTCTTCTTTCCATTCATCCATCGAAAACTAAAAGCTGCTTTCAAATTCTTTCTATCTAAGAATATCTCCCCTATATCTAGATAGTTGTTGGTTATCGTCTCTAAAGTTTTTTGATCTATTTTCATTTTACTCAATTTTTCAAAAAGAATTTTTCTCATATGGCTTTTTCTTTTTCGTTTTTTTCTTGCGTACCAACCTAATTTAATCCGAATAATGACCCCATAAAATAGCGCTTTAATAAAACTCAATATACCCATTATTGCACCTTAAATTCCGTTGATATTAATCTATTGATTTTAATCTTTCTTTCTGAGAACTGCTGCGAAACGATCAACATTTGCCGAATATTCAATAATAATTTTTTCAGCAGTTTGTTTAGTAATACCTTCTTCTCGAAGCTTGTTGTAAATGTGTATGAGAGAATCAGCAAATGTTTCAGCAACATCTACATTGTATATTGCACCAAGAAATTGTTCAACTAGAGGACCAATCTCACCTGACAAAACTTTAACGATATCTTTGGTTTGTGAAAAATCTTTGATGGTTTCTTTTTGTTTGTCAGCTTTTAAGTCATTGATGCTCTGTTTCTTTTTTTTACCTTTCTTAGCCACAAAATCACCATACTTCAAGTTTACAACAGTGTGAAGTATAAAACGTTTCCTCTCCAGACTACCTTAATGTGTATAATAAAAAATGAGAAAAAGAGAAAAACAGAAAAACAGAGTCTAACCATTATTTCGGGACTTGAACATCTTTTGCTGCTTCTGCCTTAGTTAATTGAATCGAGACATAAGCAAATCTTTGAATGACGGTAATTACACAGAGTGCAGTTAGAATCATGTAACCTATAGAGAAGTAGGATAATCCCCATACTGCCAATATGCCTTCACTTGGCGGATGTGTAAAACCTTGATTGGGTACTAGTATACCAACGAACATCAGTATCATTAGCAACATAACTCTCTCTCCTCTTTCCATTATACCCACTGTCATATTTTTAACACCTATACTCTCACCTTTAGCTCTAATATAACTGATTAGAAGAGTTGAGGCAACCATTACTATTCCAACACTAATGTCTATCACAACTCCTTTGGTGATTTCTCCTCCTAACTGAGTAAAAGCAATATAGATTGGTCGGATTATTATTGCACCAAAAACTGCAACATCACTAGCCCTATCTGTAAAACTATCTATGAAAGAACCTTTCTTTGAATCTAGTTTATTATATCTTGCAACACCACCATCGATGAAATCCATAGCACCAGCAAACCAGATAATTATAAAAGCTGTCAAGAAGTTATCAATTGCTATAAAAACAGCTGATGTAATGGATAATATTAGTCCAATTATAGTGAAAACAGTTGGGTGAATACCAAGTTTTGCAAAGAAAATGATTAGTGGTTGAACTATCTTTGAAAGTGGTTCTCGTATCTGCGATATCATTAGCTAAATCACTTGTATCGCAAAAGTTTTTTAAGTTTTCTGTAATCTGTATAGTTTTATTTCTTATTGCTTTCTACTTTTTTATGGAATGAATCTGTATGAAATAACCCTATAAGAGATGATGTTAAATTTGGGTAAATTAAGATCCAATAATATTGAGGATTTCTTCCATTTCTTGGATTTTTATTAAAATAATGTTAGTAGTACGTCGTTTATTTGTATCACTAACCATATCATAGGAATTCTGGGAGAATCTATTTCCTATGATTATAGCACCATCACATTTCATATCATTAATTTGATGCTCTGTACGAATTATTGTGTTGGTTCCAATACTTTTTTTCCAATGATAAGCAAAGACAGCATACTTCTGATCTTGACTCTCCACAATATAAGGTAAAATTCTGCTATGTGAATCTATTGATTCTTCTCTGAGTTTCTGAACTTTGCCATACCTATTGAGGAATTTTCCAACCTTCTCTTGAAATCCTTTTTCTTCCATTTCTCTCAACTGAACATTTTTGTCGGAATATTTGATTATTGGTATCCCTAAAGTATTACAAGTTAAAAAACTATCTGTCACAAAATTAACTTATTAACGTCTAGTTCTCATTTGAAGTGTATCTTCATCTTTTTCTTCTTCTTCAGGAGGAGCAGAGTGTTTGCGAGATGATCTCATCGTCAACAGAATGATTCCAACACCTAAAACTCCTAGAGAACTGAAAAGTGCGATTATTTGATCTTTCCAAATTGTGTAGTAAAGGACTAGCAAGACTACACCTACAGCAAGAATTGTATAATTAATTATTTGGTAAAATAATCTAAATCTTGGTCTCTCCATTAAAGGAAGTAATTTTTCTTCTGGTATTTCTGGTTGATTCTTTTGTGATTGCTTTTTTTTTGAACTCATATCTTTTACCCTTTACATTAACATTTTCGAGAGCATTTTTGAGATTAGATTCTCGGGTGATATTATTAGTAAATTATATATCTTAACTTGTGGATAATTGAGGTAACTGAAATGTGATGTAGGGACGTACAAGATATTCCAGAGTAAAGCCCAAACAGCTACTGCAGTTATGAAATACTGGAAAATTGCAGAAGTAAAATATTGACGAACTTTAATGCCTGTCTCTTCTTTTCTGAGATAAAGGAACCAACCAACTGACAAAGCTATATAGATAAGCAATAAAGTTAAACCTGCGGGCCAATTAGTAAAATTAGTTAAACCAAAAATTAACCCAATTGTGATACCAACTATCAATTTAGACCAATAAACTTGGTTCATTCGTGGCATTTCATTTATTTTTACTTTAATGTTCTTCGGTTTCACTCCCTCTTTTAAGTTCTTAAAAAACCTCACAAATGAATTCTTAATAGAATTTATCATTCGTTTGAATAGATTTTTAATTCCACTGAATATTTTGGTTATATCAAATCTCAAATTAATCACCGTGATTTAAATGAAGACATATCTTTCAAGCATTGATATTGCAGCTTTAGTTGCGGAAATCCGCCCTAGGATTATTGATAGTTGGACTAACAATATTTATTCAATCGGGAAAAATCTGGTTATATTAAGGTTTCGTAAATCGACTGAAAGTCCGTTTGAACTTGTTATAGATTTAGGGAAAAGATTTCATACAACACAGTTTTTTAGAAAAAAACCTGCATCACCTAACAATAAAGTTCTATCGATGAGAAAACATATCAGGGATTTGCCAATAAAAGATTTTTATCAAAAAGATTTAGACAGAATAGTAGTATTTGAAATAGCTTATAAAGACAGTTTTTATAAATTGATTGTAGAGTTATTTGGGGAAGGAAATATAGTTCTCGTAGGGCCAAATAACAAGATAATACTTGCTTATAACTACAGAAAAATGAAAGATAGAGATATTCATCCAGGTAAAGATTATCAGTATCCACCTTCGTCAGAAAAAAACATTCTGAATTTAGATGAGACAGAAGCTTTAGCTTCAATCTCCGACTATAAAGGAAAAGTTGTCAATTGTTTAAATGAATTAATGGGATTGGGACCTGTGTATTCTAAAGATGTTATTACAAAATCTAGAATAGAAAAAACAACTGTAGAAGAAATGGATGAGGAGGATAAACAGAGACTTATATCTGAAGTGAAAAAGCTACAAGATATTATTATTAACAAAAAATTTGAGATTACTAAATACTTCGATGAAGATGAAGTGGTTGATATAACTCCAATTCCACTATCAAGATATGAAGATTTAGAACAGAAGACAGTTTTATCATTTGATTCAGCTTTAGATGAATTCTTCTCTTCAGCTGAAGAAGAACCTGAGTTTGTTGAAGATAAAACAGAAGTTTCAGATAAAATGAGTAAAACACAAAAAATCCTAACTAACCAAGAGAGACATCTTGAGACACTAAAAGATCAAGAAAGATTAGAAAAACAAAAAGGGGATCTTCTTTATGCGAATTTTGCTGCTTTGGATGAATTACTTTCTACAATTCTGAAAGCAAGAAGAGATGATATTACGTGGGAGGATATTGAAGAAAAACTAAAACTTGCTAAAGAGAAAGGTATTCCTTCTGCTCAATTACTTGAGAAAATTACTCCAAAAACCAAGCAAATATGGGTAAAACTTGCCGATGTCGAAAAGAACGAAGAAGAGATAGTAGAATTAGATTTTACTCAAAATTTGACTGAAAATGCCAACTCATTTTATGAAAAAGCGAAAAAAGCTAGAAGAAAAATCCCCGGAGCAATAGCGGCAATTGAGAGAACAAAGAAACAACTTACTGAAATTGAATCTACAAAAGAGACCATGGAAAAGGAAATTGAAAGTAAACCTATGTTTGTAAAAAGAACTAAGAAATGGTATGAGAAGTTTCATTGGTTTATATGTGATGGTTTTGTAGTTATAGGGGGAACAGACGCTAGAGTGAACGAACGAATTTTAAAGAGTTATCTAGATGATAATGACCTCTTCTTCCATGCAGATGTACATGGTGCCCCATATGTTGTTGTTAAAGATGGTCAAAGCAATCTTAGTGAGGAATGTAAAAGAAATATTGCTATATTCGCATTGAATTATTCAAGCCTCTGGAAAGATAAAAAGCTAGTTGGAGATGTTTATTATGTTTTACCCGATCAAGTTAGTCTTACTGCACCATCTGGACAATTTCTTGCTAAAGGTAGTGTGATGATTTATGGAGAGAAGAATTATTTTAAAAATGTTGAAATTGAGCATTCGATTGGGTTCATTATTTATGATGATTATATACAAATTATAGGTGGACCTACTAAGGTAGTTGATTCTAGAACAGAATATTATGTCTCAATCAAACCTGGGCAAATACAGAAAGGGAGAATAGCAACAGAAATTAAAGAAAAGCTCTACAAATTATGTCCAGAGGATGAAAAAAGCAAATTTGATGTTATCACTATTAATGATATACTTCCGTTTATTCCAGGGGATTCTGAACTAATATAAGTGTATAAGTTTTTTCTAAAAATGACAAATAGTGTAAAACCTTTAAAATAACTTCAACTATTTGTCAACATAAGAATATGGAAGGTTTGCAAATTGAAATCAATTTTCGACGAAAAAAAATTCGACATGGCTGTAAAAGAAATTATGACAAAGAATGTATTTACAGTTTTACCGGATACTTCAGCAGAAGTGTGTGCTAAGTTGATGATTGAAAACAGAATAGGCTCTGTTGTTGTTTTAGATTCAGATGGGAAATCAATTGGGATTATTACTAAAGAGAATTTGATAAAACACGTCATTGCAGCAAATAAAAAAGCAGATGAAGTTAAAGCTGAAGAAATGATGTCATCGCCTCTGATAACAGCATCTCCTTCATTAACAATAATTCAAGCTATGCAAACCATGTTTAAGGACGGTATTAGACATCTAATCATAGTAGATAAAAATGGACAATTAAAGGGAATATGTACTGACACAGATATTTTCAAAGTTGTACCTCAGCTAATATTACTAGAACAAGAATATCTCAAAGTAATAGGTGAGGAACAGGCTGAATCTAGCGATGAGGAGGAGATCGCAGGATATTGTGATGATTGTAAGGAATATTCTGATAGTTTAGTCTTCAGCAAGGGACAATATCTCTGTAAAAACTGTGCTTCTGATGAGATGATAGAAAGTCATGTCTAAATTCTATACGGACTCTATGTTAGGAAAATTAGCTCGTTTTTTACGTTTTTTAGGTTATGATACCCTCTATAGAAGAGAACAAACTGTAGACGAGATGCTAGAAGCATCTAAACAGAATAATCGTATAGTTGTATCTAGCTCAAGAAGTATTATTCAATTATGTAAAAAAAATGATATCCAACAAATTTATTTAAAATCAACAGAAGTTTCTGAGCAGTTAAAAAGTATTAAAGATAAATTTGATTTGAATGTCATTTATCCCCCAATAAATATGCGTTGTAGTGTGTGTAATGGCTCTTTGACTAAACGAAGCAAAAATGAAGTTATTAATCGAATTCTCGAAGGAACTGCTAAAAATTATGAAGAATTTTGGGAGTGTGATTCATGCTCCAAGATTTTTTGGTTAGGAAGTCATTGGGAAGATATTAAAAAGACTATTGCAGAACTATAATTAGTGGTGATATATGAATTTTGAAGATGAAACGGGAGTATATCTTGTTAAACTTGCAAGATATGCAGCTGAAGCTTGGGTAAGAAGAGAAAAATCCCCTCAGCCTATAGAACCTATTCCTGAACAAGCTAAATTTGTAACAGGAGCATTCGTAACTGTAAAAACTATCGAGGGAACTAATCATAATCTCCGAGGTTGTATAGGTTATCCAATCGGAATTGATCCTCTCTTTAAAGAAGTAATAAATTTAGCACGAGCTTCAACTTTAGAGGATCCACGCTTTCCTCCAGTTAAAGAAAGAGAATTACCTAATCTAGTTTTTGAAGTTACAATAATGACACCACCTCAAAAAATTGTCTATTCCTCCCCACAAAATCTACTAGAGCAGATAAATGTTCCAGGTGATGGTCTTATAGTAAAATTAGGTCGATTTCAAGGTTTGCTTTTACCTCAAGTTCCTATTGAACAACATTGGAACACTGAAGAATTTCTCTCTTATACTTGCAGAAAAGCTTACTTATCTATGGATATTTGGAAAAAAGAAAGAATAACCGTTGAAAAATTCCAAGGAATAGTTTTTTCTGAAACAGATCCAAATGGTTCAATCATCAGACAAGAATTAGATGGTAGTTGCTAAAACTTTACTCAATTCTTTTTCATCTACGATATCTACAAGATGGGGAACAAAGATAGGTACCTTTACTGGCAATTCTTTTTCTAGATCATTAAAAACCGTTTTTGACATTGCGATTCCTAAACATTCAGTTTCTCTATACAAATCTATTAAGTTGTCAACATCAAATTTGTCTTTAATATAAAAAATACCTATTTCTTTTAGATATGGTTGCATATTTTGAATACGTATAACCGTTTCTTTAAATTCTGTATCTAGATTAGATTCATTCAGCAATGAGTAGATTAAGGTAATTGCTCCTCGTTTATAGAGCTGAATGATATTTGAGATATCTTCCTGTATCCCAGAAACAAGAACTAGAACCTTACCTTGACTTCCAACTGGTAATCCTCCTAGTCCCTTTTTTATTTCATCAAAAATATATGCTTTATTCTCTCTAACTTCTATCCTAAGTGTATATTCAGGTTTTGTAAGATTGACTTTAAGGTGTTTATCAATATTATTTTCGAGTATGAACTCCCCGAGTATTGCTCCTAATTCCACACTAGAATAAGGGTGATTTCCTGTGCGTTTTACTTTGACCGCAAAAGATTTTTCTTTATCGATTTTAGAGAAAAAACTCTTTTTTAGACAAGTTTTGATTTCATTAATTTCTGAAGAACATTGGTAAACTTCGCTTACACTTACAGCACCTGGAATGAGGGATGCTATTATGTTTTCGACTTTCTTATTTTCACTCGATTTTACAAAAATTCTACTATACTCTTTTATTATTTCGAAATCTTCTATATTCTGTTTATTTAACATATAGTTAATATGAGAAACCAAACGATTAGTTAACCAGTGTCGTGTTTTTGCTCCTTTTATAGCTATCTCAGAGAATCGCACCATAACCATAGGTAAAGACTGTGGCATATTGTATTCTATCCGTTTGGATTATTCTGTTTCGAAGAAATCTATACCTTCAATAAATCTCTCTCTTCTTTCCTCTAATTCTGCTTCGGATATAGCCTGCTCACTATCAACAGGTATGACTTCTGTTAATTCACTGGTTTTATGTTCAACTTCATCTTGAACATCGTATCCACCGTCTTTATTCAGTTTAAGTTCTATTCCACATTTTGAACAAACCAGTACCTTTGCTTTTCCTTTTTTTTTCGGGATTAATAATTTTCCACACTCTGGGCAAAATTCCATTTTCAACACTTCAAAGTCTGATTTTTTTTCGTATATGTCCTTTCTTTCTTAATAACCTTTCCCTTTGATACAAAATTGCTCATAAATTTTTGATATTTTGTCCAACTACAGATTTATATTACTGAAAATGTATTAAACCTCATGGAAGAGAAAGAAATCTCCTCAATTTCTACAAGGAAAGATGATCACATTCTTTTGTGTCTTGAAAATGATGTTCAATATGATAGAATTACTAATGGCTTTGATGAGATTAAAATTGAACCTTCTCTTTTACCTACTGTCTCTTCAGAAGAACTAAATTTATCTACAACATTCCTTTCTAAGGAAATTAATTTTCCTATAATTGTCTCTGGAATGACAGGTGGAAGTGAAAATGGAAAGGTGTTTAATGAAACCATTGCAAGAATTTGTAGTGAATTTCAGATTGGTATGGGAGTAGGTTCTCAAAGAGCAGCAATAGAAAATCCTGAATTAATAGACACATACAAAGTTAGGCATATAGCACCAAATATCCCACTAATGGCAAATTTAGGAATAGCTCAATTTTTCAAAAATTATGGTCAAAAGGAAGCAAGAAAAGCTATCGCTATGATTGGCGCAGATGCTTTAGCTATACACATTAATCCTTTACAAGAATTTATTCAAGCTGAAGGTGATGATTCTTTTATAAACATCTCCTCAAAAATTCATGAACTTAAGAATGATTTTGAACTACCTTTGATAATCAAAGGCATTGGAACAGGTTTAACAAAATCCGATGCAAGAAAATTATCGGAACTCAATGTTTATGCTGTTGATGTCGCTGGAGCTGGTGGAACAAATTGGTCTAAAATAGAATCTTATCGCAACGATCAAGTTAAGTACCTTTCTGATAAATTTCTTAATTGGGGAATATCAACAAAAGATAGTCTTCTAAATATGGTTAGTTTCACAGAGAATAAAAATACTAAAATTATTGCTTCTGGAGGTATTTGGAACGGTTTTGATGCAGTAAAAGCATTACTTTTAGGTGCTGATTATGTTGCTTTAGCTTTACCGATATTAAGGGCTATTGGAACAGGGGGAATAGATGAATGTCGACAATTTCTCTCTTCATACATATTAGAGATGAAAGCTGTTATGACAATGTTGAATCTATCAGATTTAAGGGAATTAAAAAAAGAAAGGCATAAAATACTAGACAAGATATAATTTCAGTCTAACTATGATTCATCATTGAGCGAAGCTCTCTGTAATGCCTTGTTCATCCTTTTGTCTATTTTCAATTACACCTAATTATCTTTTGTGATTGAAATTTTATTGGTAGATACTTGTCAAGATTGGTAGATACTTGTTAAGAATTTTGGATTTAATATAAATGACACTATAACTAAAGCCAAATTAATTCCAACAAGGATGAAAAATGCAACTTTACTCCATTTTAAGATTTTTTTGCCATCAAATTGCCATATTGGAATACAATTGAATAGAGCAATCAATCCGTTAAACTGAGCAACAAGAATGAAGATGTTAGGCACACCCCAAATCCCAGTCATAGCTAATGGTCCAACTAAACCTGCTACTGCGTATCCACTGTAAGTCAATAAACCAATAATAAGACTTATTGTACCGATTACTGCATTTGTTGCTGGGCCTGCTACTGAAACTAATCCTATGTCTTTTTTATTCATCTGACGTTTCAAAGGAACTATGGATACAAAACCAGGTACTACTAAACCTATCCCAATAAGAAGTGTTAGAAATGTTAACATCAGTCCTCTGACCCATAAAATATAACGAGCAAATTGACCTTTTTTAATAGCTACAAACTTGTGTGCAAGTTCATGTGGCAAAAACGCTGTTCCAACTAAAATAGCTGCAATAGCAAAACCCCACCATCTATTTTTAGTACTTATAATAAATTGGTAGAAACCAAAAACAAGAACAATTAAAGCAAATCCAAAGAGGATGTCGAGAACTTCGTTACCCAATGAAAAAAGATCTCCAGAGGCTGTAAGACGTTTTTCAATGAACTCTTTCTTGCTCTTTTCATCAGGAAAATACACTTGTTCTTGAGCATTAGCTTGTTGTTGAGCTGCTTGTTGTGCAGCTTGAGCAACTCCATAAGCAATCCTACGCATGACTTCTTCGGGTCTAACTTGACGTTGTGCACCTTGTGCACCTTGTGCACCTTGTTGTGTCCCTTGTCTTAAAGAAGGACAATTATGTGCTGGGGCATCTCTGTGTTTCTGACAAAAAGAACCTCCACAGTAACGACAGTAGAATAAAATATCGGCTTCAGTATTGCACTGGGGGTATTCACATTTCATAATAAATAATCACATAGATTTATTCTATACCCAAAATACCTTGGGTATTTTAGAACATATCTATTTGACAAAGAAATTCTCTTTTGTACTTCGTTCTCTATCAGGTTGTCTACCAACTCATAAATTTTCTCGCAATGAAAATACTTTTTAAGTAAAACACTGAAAAAACTTCAATTAACACTCGATAAAATGACGATGATTATTATGAAATCAGATATTGAAATAGCTCAAGAAAAGCAGAAAGATATGAAAAATATTCGAGAAATTGCTGCAAAAATAGGTCTAAAAGAAGACGATTTGGAGCATTATGGGAAATATGTAGCGAAATTGGATTATCAAACAATGTTAAAGATATTGAATTCAGATAAGCCAAATGGAAAATTAATATTCGTTACAGCTATGACTGCCAGTAGAGCAGGAGAAGGAAAGACTGTTACAACAATAGGATTGTCACAAGCATTTCATAAGTTAGGAAAGAAAGCAATGTTTGCAATAAGAGAACCAAGTATGGGGCCAACCTTTGGAATAAAAGGAGGTGCCACAGGAGGAGGACAATCACAAGTTTTTCCAATGTGGGATATAGATCTACACTTTACAGGTGATATCCATGCTATTACTTCAGCTCACAATTTGCTAGCAGCGATGATAGATAACCATCTAACAAAAGGAAATAGGTTGAACATAGATCCAACTAAGGTAACATGGCCAAGAGCATTAGATGTTAATGACAGGGCATTAAGAAACATTATTACCGGATTAGGTGGAAGAAGAATGGGAGGAGATATAAGAAACACAGGATTTGTAATAACTGCAGCATCAGAAATAATGGCAATACTAGCATTAGCTGGAGATTTAGCAGATCTAAGAGAAAGATTAGGAAATATACTGATAGGATATACCTATGATGATATGCCAGTATATGCAAAAGAATTGAACGCAGTAGGAGCAATGGTGTTAATACTAAAAGATGCAATAAAACCAAATCTAGTGCAGAATTTTGAAGGAGTACCAGGATTTAT
>CAZJUB010000041.1:0-10756 GCA_964549075.1 uncultured archaeon
TTACCAGCCCTGATCAAATCCAAGCTTTCTTAGACAACGAACATGATATGCTCAAGGAAATGTCTGATAAAATTATCGCTTCTGGAGCTAACTTAGTTCTTTGCCAGAAAGGTATTGACGACATCGTTCAACACTACTTAGCTAAGAACAAGGTTTCAGCTGTTCGTAGGATTAAGAAGAGCGATATGCAAAAACTCGCTAAACCTACTGCAGCAAAAATCACTACCAGCTTAGATTATTTAGAGAATTATTTAGGAAAAGCCAATTTTGCTGAAGAAAAATCAATTGGTGATGACAACATGATTTTTGTTACAGGTTGCGATTATCCTAAAGCTGTATCAATAATCATTCGAGGTGGAACTGAGCTTATAGTTGATGAAGCTGACAGAGCAATCCATGATGCCCTTTGTGTTATTCGTCAAGTAATTCATGATAAGAAAGTTGTCCCTGGCGGTGGAGCACCTGAAATTCGTATTAGTCAAAAATTAAATGAATTTGCAATGGGACATGGAAGTAAAATTCAACTTGCTATTGAAAAATTCGCAAAAGCAATGGAAATCATTCCAAGAACTTTAGCTGAGAACGCTGGTCTTGACCCAATAGATGTTCTCTCAGAGTTACATGGAAAGCACTCCCAAGACGGTCATGTATATGGAGTAAATCCATTCAAAGCAAAAGTAGATGATATGGCAAAACTTAATGTCTTTGAACCCATTTCAGTAAAGAAGCAAGCTATCAGTAGTGCTGCAGAAGCTGCAGAAATGATTCTCAGAATTGATGATGTTATTGCTGCCAAAGAACTATCTGGTGGAGGAATGCCTCCAGGTGGTCCAGGCGGAATGGATGAGGATATGTAATATCCTTATTCTTCAATATTTTTTTCAAAAACTAAAAAATTAGAGCCTATAAGTTTTCAAGGCACTTGTAACTTTTTGGAGCATTTCATCAGTGACTTTATCTGATTCCAACTCCACTATTGCTACCCAAGTTGAGTAAGCTGCTTCTCTCACTTCTTTGTTATTGTCTTTCATTCCATCTACGATAATGTCAACTACCTCAGAATTGAGTGTAGAGATTTGACTTTCTTTCTTTGTTCTGATAGGAGTGTAAGACATTTTCCCCGTGAGAAGTAGATATAGAATCTTTAAAAAGTTTTTTCAAAATCGTCAAAAACAAATGTTTTACCGACAAAAATAGCTTGTTATAGTTAAAAATGTAATGCAATAAGGAGAAGAAAAAAAAGAGTGTATTACTCCTTTACTTTTTGTGCGACTTTTTTACCTAACTCTTTTGCTTGTTGAAGAATTTCGTCGGTCGGTGCACCTCTGAATTCAAGTAAAGGTTCCACTACTTCCCAATCCAACTCTTGCACATGGTCTGCTGCTTGTTGTAAGGCTCTACCACTCCACATCGAAGAACCAAAGAATCCTACGATCCTCTCTCGCAAATCTTTTCTCTTTATCAAATGAAGATAATAAGAGGTGTTCAGAAACGGACCTCCATCATAAGTTGGAAAACCTAAAATTACTCCTTTATGTTTCCAAGTTTCTTTTATAAGATAACTAAGATGATCTTTTGAAAAATTAAGAACAGTCATAGGAACACCTTCTTCTTTGACCCCTTCAATTACACTATTAACGACTTTAGCTGTGTTACCATACATAGAACCCCAAATAATAGTTACTCCAGGTAGTGCCATCCTTTCAGATAAGCGAATGTAAAGATCAATTATTCTCTGAGGATCTTTTCTCCAGATAAGTCCATGAGCAGGTGCAATTATCTTGATATCGAGTTGGCTAAGTTTATCCATCGCTTTTTTAACATATTTAACATATTTTGCAACTATATTACTAAAATAACGGATGGTTTCTTCATAAAATATATCGGGATCACATTCATCGTCAAACAGACCAAAATCAAGTGCTTTATATGAGCCAAAGGCATCACAAGCGAAAAGAATTTTCTCTTGATTATCATAGGTTATCATCGTTTCTGGCCAGTGAACTAAAGGATCCATATAGAAAGTTAAAACTCTTCCACCTAAATCAAGAGTATCGCCTTCATCAACTGTTCTGATATTATCGGTTATACGATAAAGTGTATCAAGCATTCCAGAAGCTTTGTTTGAACAGATTATTTGTGCATCAGGAGCTTTTTCAAGAAGTCTAATAATAGAACTGCTATGATCCGGTTCTATGTGATTCATAACTATATAATCGATTTTAAAATCTGTAATTTCTTCCACTTTTTTTAGAAATTCATCGACAAAAGGGATTTTCACTGTGTCTATTAAAACTGTTTTTTCTCCTTTTACAATGAAGCTGTTATAACTAATACCCTCTGGTATAGGCCAGAGGCCTTCAAAAAGTTCTGTTAAGTGATCATTCACTCCAACATAATAAACATCAGGTGCTACTACTTGCATTTTTATTCACTCATATCATTTTTAATTATTAAGAATTTGAAGACAATCTCTTTAATTTAATCATGTAAAATCTCAGTAAATTTGTTTAAAAACATTAGGTTTTCTCGAACATTTAGGTAAAAATCTTCTTGTAAACCAAAATTCTTAAAGTGTTTAATATAAATCTATCTTTGTAGAAAATGGAACTCAAGGGAATAGATAAGAAGATAATTGAAAAGATTGAGAAAAAAGATCTTACTATTGAAATGGTTGCTGTATCCACTGCAGAAGAGCTTTCTACTCAAATAGAAATTGAAGAAAAAGAAGCTAAAAAAGTCATAAAAACTGCACAAGAGGAATTGGGAATTCAACCGATGACTGCTCTTAAATTTCTAGAACATGAATCAAAACGAGGGAAGATTACTACTTCCTCTACTGAATTCGATTCAATTCTAGGAGGAGGTATTTGGACTCAAGAACTTACTGAAGTTGCAGGTTCTTTCGGTAGTGGAAAAACTCAGTTATGCTTTCAGCTCTGCTTAAATGTTCAATTACCCGAAGAAGAAGGCGGTTTAGACGGAAATGCGTTTTTTATAGATACAGAAAGAACATTCTCACCAAGAAGAATTGTTGAAATCGCATCTTATCGAGATTTTGATGTGGAAAAAGCTTTGAGCAACATCTATGTTGGATCAGCTCTCAATACTCACCACCTCTTCAGTATTGTCGATGAACTTGAAGAAATTATTCCAGAAAAAAATATCAAACTCCTAATCGTTGATTCTTTTGCTTCACATTTCAGATCCGAGTTTATAGGTAAGGACCGATTAGTTGAGAGACAACAAAAAATCATGCAAATAGCAGAAAAATTAACTGCCTTAGCAGTGAAATTTGATTTAGCTGTGGTAGTTACAAACCAAATTATTGCTAATGTTGAAGAATTTCTTTTTGGAAGTCCAGAAGAACCAGCTTTGGGATTTGCGTGGGCACATAGACCTCAGCAGAGAATATTCGTGAGAAAATCGAGAGGAAGTTCTAGAATCGCACGTTTATTCGATAGTTCTAGAATGCCTGAAAGAGAAGCTCTCTTTTATGTAACAGAAAGTGGTTTATCTGATGCACCATTCTCATCAGATTTTTATTCGTGAAAAGAGGTTCATGAAAACTAACTCAGAAAATGTTAAAAAAGTAAATGTGTTATAGATTACTTACTAATAGCAGAGTAAACTTTAGTACGTCTAGATTTGCTTATATTTTCTATAATACTGTTTGCTTCTGCTTCTTTCAGAATCTTCTTTGCTGTGCTAACTCTTATATTATACTTATCTGCTAAATATGCTGGAGTAATCCCTTTAGCTCGTTGTAGCTCAGCGTCAATTTTTTTCTTAGTTTCTTCATCAGGTGTTAAATCTCGAATTGTAGGTGTAAATTCTACGACCAAACCGAATTTCTTTTTCTTCCTGACAACTTTTTTCTCTTGTCCAGACATTTCTCTCGATTTTGCGATTATGTGCTGATTTTTAAGTTATTCGATTGAATGCTTTTTTAAAATTTGAAATCCATAGCATTTCCTTTAGAATTGAATTTCCCTTGAACCAAAATCTTGATATTTCAAGGTTAAAAGAAACCTCATGGATAAGCTTGAATTACTTTTAGATACACTCAAAGGCAATAATTCTGATTATCCCCTTTTTAGTTTATGGAAGCATTTTCCCATTATCGACAGAGAACCTAATCAATTAGCTGAAGCACATGTGGAGTTCTATAATAAATATGATTTCGATTTGATGAAGATATCTCCACACGGGAGATATCCAGTTGTTGATTATGGTTGTATTATAGACAAAGAATATGATCCTATCACTGGTAGTACAAGATGTTCAGATTGTTGTATTAAAGCAATAGAAGATTGGCAAACACTAGATTCTGTAAGTGCAAGTGAAGGAGAGCTAAGCAAGCAAATCGAGACGGTAAGACAAATTCAAAAGAAATTAGAATTTCTCCCAAAAATGATGACAGTATTTTCTCCTCTAATGGTCGCTTCAAAAATGGATCCAAATTTAGTAAAAAACATAAGATCACATCCAGATACTATAGTCGAGTCTATGCTTATCCTTTTAGAAGATATTACTGAATATGCTGAAGCAGTAATAGATGCAGGGGCAGAAGGGATATTTCTAGCATCGCAGCATTTTAGAAAAACTGAGTTTTCGTTTGAAGAGGTTCAACGTTTTGAGATAAAATTCTTGAATAAATTTCTATCTAACATAAAAGGGAAAGCAGAATTCATAGTTGTTCATGTCCATGGTGAAAATATACAATTCAAAGAAGCAGCAAAACTTCAAGTTGATGCTTTAAATTGGCATGATAGACTAACTTGGCCGTCTCTTTCTGAAGCTTCAGAAATTTTTCCAAAAGGACTTTTAGCAGGTCTAGATGAAACCAGAACACTAGTCGATGGAAAACCAGAAGAGATTCAGAATAACGTTTTAGATTCTGTTAATCAATCGAAGAAAGCGAATAATAAAATAATTATTGCACCAGGATGCGTAATTCCTATAACTGTTCCAGAGAAGAATATAGAAATCATCACTAAAACAATAAAGAAATCTAGAGAAGGTTAGATAGATGGATAAGGAAAATCAAGAGGAGAATGTAATACTTTTCAAACAACCTGAGAGAACAGGATGGAAGGATTTCATACTCAATCTAATTTTCAGTCTCATTATGATAGCTAGTATTTATGTTTTCTTGATAGCAGATATTCTCCGTCCGGAAAATATTTCAGATTGGCTTATCCGAAGTTTTGTTACTGTACTTCCTCTTTTAATCTTTGGAAATAGAACAATTAAAGAGATCTTCTACACTAAAGATTTCATTAAAATTGTAAATACTGAGATTCAATATAGATCAACTCCTTTTGTAATGACTGGCTTTAGAGTAAAGAAGGGGAGCATTCCAATAAAGGAGATAAGAAAATATGGTTTATCAAAAGTACCAAGAAAACTTTCCTTAGATTTCTGGAGGCAAAAAACAAAAGCCATGCTGATTGTTCAGCTTAGAGATGGGAAAGAATACTTTATCGGAGAGTTCTTTACAAATCAAGATTTAGCAGAAGTGTGTCTTAATATTAGAATTATCTACCCAAAAGCAAAATTCACCACTAATGTTCCGGATGAATTTCCAGAACTACAGAAAAAAGAGAAAGAGCTTTCTAAGTCCAAAAAAATACAAAAAATAACTGACACTGATGATGAACCTGAAGGTGTAGGAGTTCGTAAACGCTGAGGAGAGAATACTAGCTTTTATTAATTAAAAAAAGAGATACTATCAAGATGGAAGCTAATAACCCAGCAAGTTTTTCTGTTACTAAAAGAAATATAGCAGTATTAGATTTTGGTGTTACATCTCTTAAAATTGTTATTGTGGATCCTGTTCATCCTGAAGAACCTTTACATTTCAAACGCATATATCTCCCAATCAGAACAAAGAAAGAAGAGGTTGAAAGTGTTCTTAAAACACTCTTGCGTTCTTATGCAGATTATCACATTCGTAAGTTTATTATAACAACAACTAGTCCTCTATTTGCTTCTGCTCAAGAGACTGTAGAATTTATTGTTTTATCTGTTACTAAATTCATTCATCCTGCAAATATTACTTTCTATACACATGATGAAACATTCGTAACAGTTAATGATGCATTAGCTAATCCAACCAAGGTAGTTTCTGTGGGTTGGAAAGCTTTAGGTAAAGGTCTCTGGCAAATGTTGAAAAAAGACGGTTTAGTTGTAGATTTCTCAACAAGGACTACAAGTTTTATTCCAATAAGAGATGGAAAGATTCTTTCTGAGTCTCAAAGTGATTTTGAAAGAATTAAAAATGATGAATTGGTTTTTTACGGTTTTCTTGAAACTAACGTTGCTTTTATACAACCAAAATTCGATTTTGATGGAGAAACATACAATCTTCCTTTCGAACCACATGCAATAACAGCTGATCTCTTCCTCATTACAGAAGATATGCAACCGAATGATTATATTACAGACACTCCAGATAAAAAAGCAAAATTCAAAGAAGATGCAATGGACAGATTGAAGAGGATGCTCTGTATTAGTGATGATGGTTTTAGTGAGAATGATCTTGAGAAAATTGCACACTTACTTAAATTGAGAATGTTGGAAAAAATCAATCAAATTATTAAAAAGAAACTAGAAGAATATGACCTTAATAGGATTATAATTACAGGAATGGGATCGGATTTACTCTACAAGTTTTTGTTTGATAAAAACGAATATATAGATATTATTCAAGCTTCCGATATCCTAAAAACAGCAGAAATAAACCCATCGTATAGTTTAGCGTATATATTTGCCACAAAAAAAGATGATGAATAATGGCTGAAAGAGCTGATTTGAGAAATAGAATCAATGTTATGTTGTTTCACTTCGACCAAAGACTGGGTCCAAGGTTATTATTCAATGTGGCAGAAATTCAAGATACTCGAATTACAGCTTCTTTAACTAGACTTATGGATTTCAATTTTCTCGAGGAGAATAAAGCTTTCGTAAATGCAATGGCAAATGTTGTATATTCAAGTATGTTCTTTTCAATTCCCAATCCAATTGCAAGGGGAGGAGTGGAGCAGTTCATGCTTTCTTTTGTCATCTTTGATCCCACAATTACAGAATACCTTACTATCTCTTCTTTAGAAGAAGAAATGTCAAAAGTAATTAGCAAACTTGTTCTCCTTTCTGAGATGTTTATAATTATAACTTATACCAATCCAGTGTTGGAAGATTTTCCTGAAGTTGAAAATCTGCTGAAATCATTAAAAGACAATACTATCAGTATTTTTCAAGAAGTCTTTATTGGACAGATGGAGGGAACTAAAGATGCCATTTCCCAAGTTTTAGGAAAAATTGGTTTTGAAGCAGGAAAGCAAATTGCTCAAGATCTTAGAGTTGATGAGGAAGGTTCAGTTAGATCTTACACTGCTGCTTTAACTAATTCTCCAATTCTTAAAAGATGGGGAAATATTAACATTCTCCATTTTGATCCAGGAGAAAAAGTAGCTACAGTCTCAATTGACAGCTCAATTTGGACTGAATCATTAGGAGTTATTGCCACAAAAACTTGTGCATTCATAGAGGGAATGTTAGAAGCAATATTTAGTAAAATCTTAGATGAACCCATTATTTGTGATGAAATGAGATGTGCATCAGAGTACAGTTATGTGAAAGATTGTATATTCCAGATTGCTCCAGGAGGGAACAACAGAGAGATAAGGTCTTACAAGGAAGATCAGACAATAAAAGATATGGGGATGAAAGAAAGAGGAAAAACAATAGATGCCATTCATGCTGATATTGGAGAACAATTCTATTATGATTTAGATCCTATGATTAAGTTAATACAACTTTTCAACAAAGCTCCCTTTATTTCAGACCATTTCATAGAGCAGTCTGAAGAAGAAGTAAAGTTCCTTGTAGTATGTAATTACTGGCGTTATCCTAATGAAATTATGTGTAATAGCTGTGAGAAATGGATAAGAAAAACTAGCAAAGTTCCAGTTAATCTACTCAAAAGTAAACACAGAATATGCGAAATAACGTACGAAGCAGAGGATTAATCTTGGTTCTATCTAGTATCAAAAAAAATTTTGAGTTTAGTCTGAACAACTTTTGTTTCCACTTTTTTCCGAATACTTTTACCAGATTTATATTGATTTACCCACCAGGTTTTTATTCTAAGATCCTTTCCAACAGCGCTTTTAGGTATCCAAACAGGTTCTAATGTTAAACCATCAACTATGCCATAAAAGGATTTTATAGAATCGACAAACAGATAATCTATCCTGTAGTCTGATAATTCTTCCTCTTCTCTTATTTGATGAATAATTTGCGACATCATAGTTTCTCCAGTAATCTTCGAGTAAAGTCAATAATGAGCAATTCATCACAGCTATATGTTTGAAGGAATCTTTCTGCCCTATTCAACCATAATTTAAGAATTTCTTTATCTGGATTGTCCATAGAAGCTAAAGTAAAAAGAACCTTAGAAGGTAGACGTGGAGCTAAATCTGGATTGGAATTTGTTTCCCATGCAAGAGAAAAATAACCTAAAGCGATATCTAATTCATCACGAATTAAGTGTAAATTACCTAAGTAGAAATAGGTCAGATTAGATGACAAATCTGAGAGAGATAGTTCTTGAAAGAAACGTATGGCAGAATCGATTTTTCCTTGTTGAATCAGGTTGAGACCTATAGTGAGGAGTTGGTTATATTCAAAATCAAATAAAGGAGAGGAATTGTGTTTCTTTTCTTTTTTTGATTCTAAAGTCAACATGATTACTTTCATTAAAGAGTCTAGTAAAATAGTATAAAAACCCAACAAGAATCGCAGGACAATCTTTTGTTAATTAAGTTTGTTTTTGAAGAAAAATCACATCGTAAAAACTTATAATCTACACGTTAAAACTGTCTCTATCAATGAAAAGAATAGTCACTATAGATGTCCTTAGAGGAGTTGCTATTTTCCTCATGACCATTTTTCATACTTGGACAAATGTAGTTGACTTAAGTCCTTACTTTAATGCGGATATATCTACATTGAATCCACTTATTTTAATCCCTGGAGCAATCTTTTACATACTAGGACATTCCCGAACATTTTTTCTCTTTATATCGGCAATAATTCACCAATACAATTTCATGAAGAAATTAGAAAGAGGAGATAATCCAGAAAAACTCCTATCAACGAATATTTTCAAAGGTTTTGTTGTTTATTTATTAGGAATAATTAGAGAAGGATTTCTCAGCCCTTGGGGAACAATCAACGACCTTATCTTAACAGGTAAAATTAGAGCGACCGATTTAAGGTTAGCTTATCTTTTTGAAACATTACAAATAATTGGATTATCTATTATAGCATTAACTATAACAAGTTATATTTTCTTTAAATTAGGAATACATAATAAATCGTGGATTTTCTTCATCTATTCAGCTGTATTGGCAGCTATTTTTATCTTTTCTGCACCATATCTTCATCAAGCAATAGTCGATTATCTAGGTTATGACATACGAAAACAAGGATCGCATGCAAGAGATTTTCAAAACGTTTCTGAATACTTTACGCGTTTCTTCTGGATGTCAATGGCTGGTCCTGAAAGTCCAATTTTTCCAAATTTCGGAGTGACTTTCATAGGAGGAATCTTTGGTTACTTTTTAGCTAAACCTAAACCTTCTAGAAAAATCTTAGACTATGGAGCAATTGCAGCTACTATGCTTTTGATTGGTGGAATTTTGATGTTTATTTATGTCTATGATGCTCAATTTAACATCAACATGCGTATTCATGAAACCTGGTATATGCTAGCAAATATGGGTTTGCAGATTTTTTATTTAATTACGCTTTTAGCTATATTTGAATTTAGGCCAAAGGCAGATTTAGAGAAATATGCACGTCGAACACGATTTATACGTAGATGGTCTATAGTAGCTTTGACAATCTATATGATACAGTTTGTAGATGTCTTTATGCGTATTTATTGCACAAGAACTGTTGGTTTTAATTTTACAATTTGGCACAATATAGGAAGAGGTTGGTCAATCGTAGGGCAACCAATACAACCTCCGTTGTATGGAGGATATTTCATAATCAATTTTATAACTAGGCATCAAGTAGGTATGGCTTGGTCTATATTCATGATGATAGTTGTAGCAGTAGGTTTTGATATTATCATTCGCTTATGGGAGAAAATCAGATTTATTGGAACTTGGGAATGGTTTTTGATTAAATTCATACGATTGGTTGCAGGTAAGAAGAACTATGATTCAGCTAGAATAAAAGTTCAAGAATCTCTTTACGATTTAGAACCTATCTCCTTTGCGTTACCAAGAAAAAAGAGGTTACAGAAGTTATTTAAAAAACTGATAAAAAAATTAAAACAGAAAATGCAAAAGCCAATAAAGATAGTAAAACAATGGTTAATGAAATTAAAATTAAAAATAAAGAAAAAATAAGTTTATGTTAAAGAAATTATATCTATCTCTAAAAATTTTTATAAAAGACTTCAAATGAAATCTCCATATGAGAAGATTAACATCTATTGATTTTTTACGAGGAATAGCTATATTCTTCACTCTTGTTTTTCATTTCCTCTTTACCAACTGGGATGCATTTGCTAATACTAATATCGATGTGATTCTAAACAAAGGAGGAGTTCCTCTACTTATTGTTGCGATACTTATAGCTATATTTATCCATTGGAGAGGATTTTTCCTGATGATATCAGCCATTGTCAACTTCTATGCAATGGAAAGAGCATTGAAAAAAGGCAAGAATATCTGGG
>CAZJUB010000041.1:10856-22097 GCA_964549075.1 uncultured archaeon
ATTGTCAACTTCTATGCAATGGAAAGAGCATTGAAAAAAGGCAAGAATATCTGGGTCATTTGGACCAAACAAATCATCGCGGGTATTGTACTAATTTTAGTTGGAAAACTCTGGATAACATTTTTCCCATATTGGGGCGTATTAGAAAGCTGGAGTAGAAGTACGACTATAACACTTGCAGAATCTTGGACTTCGCATAAAGGTATGTTCTTTATGATTGAAGCTATCGAATCCATTGGTTTGATGATGATTGTAACATCATTTCTATTCTTAATCTTTGCAACAAAGAAACTTAAAGACAACTGGATGATTAAAGCAATCCTTGGTTTTGGAATTGGGATAATTGTAATTATAATAAGCCCTTATGTTTCCCAAGCTATAGTTAACGTTTATGGTCTTGATATAACAACAGGTGAGAATTTCAGTAAATTTACAACACCGGGATATTGGTGGATTATAGGTACAGCTGAATCACAACCTCTAATTTCAACGACGATACAGGCGTGGTCTAAAGTGTGGCGGGTTCCTTTAAATTGGTTGGTGGGAAGAGAAGCACCTTTGTTTCCAATGATGGGATCTTACTTTATAGGTGCTGGAATGGGAACCATACTTACTCAAGATGAACCAAAGAAAAAACAGTACCAATGGCTCTATTTAGTAGGAGGTGTTTTAACAGTATTAGGTTTGATAGACTGGATTGTTTTTTATGGTATGGATTTGAATCTTGGATTTCATGTTCATCCACGTTGGTTTGCTTTATTTGCAGCTGGATTACAAATCATCGTGATTACTGCTATGGTGCTAAAAATAGAGTTCAACAGAATTGTGAGAGTAGATAAATGGGAAAAAGGGACAAGATGGGTTCGTCGATTCGGTGTGTTTGCACTAACAGCATATTTCTTCAGTATTGGAGATATGGTAATTCGATTTATTTTCCAAGCAATATTCCCAGATCAAGACTTCATCAACAGATATAGTCTAAATTTTGGATGGACGTTATTACTTCTTACATTACTAATGATATCCTGGCATGCACTACTTTATGTCTGGGACAGATATGGTAAGGGATATGGCTCGTGGGAATTCTTCATAAGTCTAATAAGAAGACCAAAAGGTGGCCAAAAAAGAAATTGGAAAGATCCTATTAACCTCAAAGGTATTCTCTGGGATGTAGAAACTATAATGTATGTAACTCCCTACACTGATGATGAATATAAACAGATTGTTAATATCAAAGACAAAAAGAAAGATTTGAGAATAATCAAAGCTCCTTGGGTCTATTTCAAAGTTAATTTTAAAGGAAAATACTACCCAATCGAACTTTTCTTCAATGTTATCATTATTACTATCAGAAATATACTACTATCAATTGTTCTAATCATTCAAAGAATCAAACATAGAGAACAGTACAGAATTATTAACTTGGAATTAAAGAAATTAATTGCTACTTTCTAATTTCTCTTCCTTTTTTTTTATTTAATTCCTTTAATAAAGTGTCATTATGTTAAAAAAACAGGATAAAGCACTCCACAATCATTCTTATTTTTATGAAAAAATTACAAAAAAGATAATCTTATATTCTACATAAAATATAGATATCATTACAAGTAAAACAAAAAAATGTGCTAGATTAGATTGAATAAAATGATTAATGTTTCCTATAAGTGCGACAAAAGATTTAATCTATTTGTTAATAACAAAAAGTATTATGTAGATTTTCCAAAATTCAATGATTTTACTCTGGCTGATGTAATTGGAAATAACTTAAGTTTAATGTACACATATCACTTGGGATTAATACAAAACAAAGCTGTAAAATATAATTCATCAATACCTTATTTCCAAACTCAGATTTTAAAAAACATACTTTACGATTTACCTTCTTGTACAACAAAAGATAACCATTTAACGATGGAGTCTCTTTTAAAACGCTTTTATAATTTAAAACCTGAATATACTTCTCCTTATTTGGAAGACGAACAGATTTCATATCCATATGAAGCTAATAAAGAGAAAGTAAGTTTAGCTTTTTCATTTGGGAAAGACAGTTTGTTATCTCTACTACTTGCTCAAGAATTAGGGAAAGAAGTTCAACCAATTTATGTCATTGAACATAGCATGAAATATGAATATAAGAATAAGATAAAATTGATACAGGATTTTGAAAAAGAACAAAATATCACAACAAGAATCTTAGATAACAACATTTCATTATTAAGGGATCCAGAACATCTCAATTGCACTCCTGATGAAGCAGAGCTCTCTTGGGGAACACAAAACACCCAATATTCCTTTATGTTATTACCTTATGTGAGATTACATGAATCATCCGCAATTCTGTTTGGTAATGAGTTTACCACAAATACTCTATATTATAATGATGAAGGATATGAAACTAATCCCTGTTTTGACCAATCCTCACAATGGACCAATGAAATATCAGCGATGATTCGTAAAATTACCGAAAATAAGGTAAGCGTGACTTCATATATTGAACCATTCACAGACATATTAGTTATGGCGACACTTACAAATCGCTATCCAGAGATGATAAAATACATTATGTCTTGTTTTGGAGGACAAAATGAGAGATGGTGTCATGCTTGTGATATATGTGCAAAAATGTATCTAATGTTAGTAGCTGTAGGTATTGATCCTAAATTCGCAGGTTATAATCAAGATATGTTGAAAGGGGGAAACGCACACTTTTTCTCGATCTTTGGTGGAAAGAGTCAGTATCAATATCTTAATACTACAACAGCACATAACGAACAATTATTTAATTTTGAATTGGCTTATAAACGAGGGAATAGAAGCCAGTTAACTATTAAAGCTCATGAATTATTTCAAAAGGAAGAAAAGGATTTTGAACAATTATTTGATTATTTTATTACCTTTAAAAATCCGATTACTATCAAATCTAAAGAAACAATTAACCAACTAAAGGTCATTCATGATGAGACAACAAATAATGTTTTTGACAAAATATAATTTTGGAGGGTAACAGTACAATGATAATAGAACCAGGAAATACACCAGTTATCAAGTCTAAAATCTTCTCTAAATTATGGGGGATACCTGAATTATACTACAAACTTGAAGGAATAAATCCAACAGGAACTCATAAAGATCGAATCGCAAGTAGTATATGCCAATATGCAAAAAAAGAAGGATTTGAGACTGTTGCTGTGGCAACTTGTGGCAATTTTGGTGCTTCAATAGCATACTATGCTAAAGTAAATTCACTCATATGCAGAGTTTATATCCCAGAAAATTATCATAGTACTAGATTAAGGGATATTATAGGAGTTGGAGCCTCAATACATTATCTACCAGGAAAATATGAAGATGTTGTAAAAAAATGTGGTGAAATAAGTGAACAAAATGGTTGGTTCAATGCATCACCAAATAATAAGATTGTTAAGACAATTTCCTTTGATCAATACGGTGAAATTGCTAAAGAACTTGTTGACCAATTAAAAGAAATTAATTTGATTTCCATTCCTGTTGGGAATGGTACTACGCTTGCAGGTATATATTATGGATTCTTAAAGGAATTTGAAAATGGAAGAATAGAACGAATTCCAACACTCATTGCTGCTTCCACTATTCATGGTAATCCAATAGTAACAAGTCTAAATAAAGAATTGAAACAGATTCTAATTTTAGAACCTGACTTGCTAAAAGAAACTGAAATTAATGAACCTCTTATAAGTTATGAATCATTTGATGGGCAAGAAGCTCTAGATTTCTTAAATTCAACCAAAGGATATGCTTTCAATCTTGCTGATAGTTCAATGATTAATGCTTCAAAACAGTTATATGATTTTGAGGGATTGAGTGTCCTTCCGGCATCAACTAGTTCTTTGTTAGCTGTAAATATGTGTGTAAAGAATAATCCTTCTTTAAAGAATAAGAAAATAGTTTGTATACTTACTGCACGTGGAAGTGTTGTACCTAGAGTTTCAAATGTTTCCAAAGTGCTTATGGCTTTGCATGAAGAAAGACCATATAAAGTAGGTGCAAAAACACCTCAGGAAGATAATCCAGCAGAAATCGTTGCTGTAACTAAACTAGAGGGTAAGAAAAAACAAATAATGAAAGTGGAGTGAAGTTAAAATGAAAAATAAAATCAAAGTAGTAGTAACATGTAATTTGCGAACAGAAGAAGACGAATTTCAGATGGAATTTGATCCAGAACATACTATCGAGTTAATAGTAAAATCTCTCCTAAAACATGGATATGATACAACTTTCGTAGATGCTAGTTCTCCTGATCTTATAGAGAAGCTACGAGCAGAAAAACCAGACATAGTGTTTAACAGATCTGAAGGTTTCATCTATATGAAAAATAGAGAATCACTAGTACCAGCAATTCTTGAATCCATGCGAATACCTTTTGTTGGAGCTGATGTCCTTGGTACAGCTATAGGACAAAACAAGAAAATATCTAAAACTATTGCTGCTTCTCTTCTTATTCCAACTCCTAGAGATTATTTTCTAAATCCTTACAATTATACTAAGATGATTAGAAAATTAGAAAAGGATGTAAAAGCGAAACTAATACAATATCCTCTTGTAATAAAGCCAGTATATGAAGGTAGTTCCTTTGGTGTGAAGTTAGTATACAATAAAAAAGAATTAACTGATTATGCTTCAGAATATATGCAAAAATTAAACAAACCTGTTATTGTTGAAGAATTCATCTCTGGAGATGAATATAGTATTGGATTATTAGGTAATGGGGACAATATAGATGTCTTACCTTTGATTAGAATCAAAACTGAAAAATTCACAGATAACGATTTTGTATTTGATAGTTATGCAAAATCACACGATGACTTAAAGTATTATGAATGCCCAGCAAAAATAGAACCAGAATTAAAAGAGAAACTAATAGAATATGCTAAAGCAATTTTTGAAGCAGCATATTGTTATGATTTTGCTAGATTAGATTTTAGAATTAGAGATGGAATTCCGTATTTTCTTGAAGTCAATCCATTGCCAGGTTTGGATTATGATACAGTTAACAACGATATCAGCTTTTATCCTTTAATGGCTGTTAGAGGAAAACTCTCATATGATGAAATGGTTCATAAAATCCTTCTTTCAGCAATCAAAAGATACCCCCAACTAAATAAGAAGGCAATGAGACTAAGAAAAAAAGCTGAGAATGGTACTAACGAAGCGAAGAAAAAAATCAAATAGCAAAGAATTAAGGAGAGCACCATATGAGCAGTTTAGAGCATGTTCTCATGAATGGAAAGAATATGCTAAATAGAATCTCAAATTTCTTGGAACTTGAACAAACTAATTTTAGTCAAGAATTACAAGATTCTTTTGATGAGCTTGAGCAGAAACTCAACAAAGAAGGTACTTTCGTTTTATACAGACAAGTAAATGATATTATTGAAGATTTTATCATTTTTACTGAAAATGATGAAGATGCGCTTGAACATGGGATCTATCTTGATATTTTCGTTGTTAAAGAGAAAGGTAAAGGATTTGGTAAGAAAATGGAACAAGTACTCTGTACAATTTTAACAAATCTCGGGTATACTTCTATATCCTTGAGAACTGAAGAAAAACCTACAAAAGAAGGGATTGATTTAATTAGATGGTATTCTAAACTCGGTTATCAGGTTATAGATAAGGATGATAGAGGGGTGTTAATGAGAAAATTTCTTGAAGCTAGCAAGACAAATCCAAGTCAAACTACTCAATCAGTCCAATAATGCTGTCTACTTTCTCTTTTTACTAAATTCAAAGATTGAAATCAAGTAAATTTTCATTCAGTGAGTATCAGTATTATACTTTTCTAAGAAATGCTCTAATTCAGTCTTAGTGAAATCTACTATTTTTTCAGAATCCCATTTTTCGTACCCAAGAGCTCTATTTATCCTGTGCATATGAATATTAACAGAAGAACTTCCTGTCGACCAAACTTTTGCTTTTGTAGTCGATAGTAATGTCTCTAACATTTGATATTTCATTGCTAACCCAAGACCATTTCCCCTATGTTCAGGAAGAACTCCTGTATCCCACTGCCAAGCAACATGAGGTTGATAATTATCCAGTACAGAAGTAGTAAGACCAACAGGTTTACCTGTATCTTTGTGAATAGCGATAAAAGTATAGAAAGTATCCCATTTTTTTTGATTAATTAAGCATAGTTCGTTAAATCTTTCAAGATTCAATTTCGTGTCCTCTATTGAAAGCTCTTCTCTAGGCATATCATTTCTTACACATTCCACAAGATCAACAAAAGAAGAATAGTCCACATAATTATTATAATCTAAACCTTCAACAAATATAATTTCATATCCTGATTTCAATGCTTTTTCATTTAGCTTTTTAGCTTGTTTTGAAACTTCAGCTAGATCTTTTGTTTCAAGATTCAAATCAAACAGAATTTCTTCATAAGAAGGTTCTATATCAGCTGAAAAATAAAATTCAGCACCTTCTGAATCATTCATAAAGGCAGTTGAAATTTTAGTAATTTGAGCTGGTACAGATTTAACCATTTCTTTTAACATAATAATTCTATTAGTCATTTTATCTTCATTATCATTCAAATAGACAAGAAACCATGCTTGGTCTAAATTATCATATTTAATATTGAAACCTAACCATGCATATGCTTGAACATTATCAGTTTCATCAATTCCTGCAAATCTGATAGTTTTTTGCCATGATAAATCCGAAATCTTCCATTGCTTTCTAAAATAATCCAACTTTGGAGGATCAAAAGTATGATTCTCTCTTTCTTTTTTTTGCATAAGTTGAAAGATACTTTCACAGTATTTCTCAGGGATATCGCTTTTCTTATCACTTGAAATGATCTTTTGAATTTTCATTTTGTCAAACACAGATAAGACCATTAAAAATTTTTGATAAAAACTAGAAAACTTTTATAATCTAAGGTAGTGATTTTGTTATCTATGAAAAATCAGCTCTCAATCGTTTTTATCCTCCTCATGATTGCTTCTCCTTTTACTCTTATTGAAACACACTCTCAACAAACTAATCCAATCATTGTCGATTATATTTATGCTAACAGTAAAATCATATCTCTAGATGAAACTAGTTCAATATATGAAGCAATAGCGATCAAAGATGGAGCAATCGTAGCTTTAGGTAGTACTGAAGATATTCTAGCGAACTATGAAGCAACAAATAATCAGTGTTATAACCTTGAAGGACGAACAATTATGCCCGGTATAATTGATGGACACACACACTATATGGCATCTTTGTTTTGGGTAGGCGATACAGGAAACATCTATGATGCTCAGAATCTAGCTTTAGCTAATGGCTATACTACTTTAAATGAAAAAAGCATAGATATTGGAGAACTTGAGTGGATGCAAAGTGCAGAACAAGATGGTACTCTTCGTCTGAGAGTTAATTGTTTTCTAATATACAATTTTGCTTGGTTAGAAGATGGCCATCCTGTACTAGTTGGAGCGTGGGAACCTGATGTTGCTCCAGTTAATGACCATGATAGAAAATTACGAATTCCTGGTTTCAAAATCTACTCTGATGGTGCTGGGGGGAATAGAGGAGCACCTGCAATGAGTATTCCTTATACTCCTGAAATGATGGCTGATTGGGGGATAAACAGTACCTATGGTGATCTCTATTTCAATCAAACTGAACTTAATACAATTGTTGATTCTCTTCAAGATAGAGGTTTTATTGTCGCATTTCATTCAATGGGAGATAGGTCAACTGAAACAGTGCTTAATGCCATAGAATACGCACTCAACGGTTCTACAAATGACAATTATAGACACCAAATAGAGCACAACAGCTTCATTAGACCAGACCTTATCACTCAAGCTCAGAATTTGCACACCATTCATTCCGTTAGAGGATATTTTCCAACATATTGGCAAGATGAATATGATGCACTCTACAATGAAACATGGAAAGACTGGTATATGAACAGATATTCATTACCAAGTGTGGTTCATGCTTATCTAGAAACAGATTTCTCATATTTATATGGCTATGATGAAGACGATTGGAGTAGATCACCAAATATCAGACCATTTTTACATCTTTGGGGATTGGTTACTAGAAAAGCAATTGATGTAAATGGTACAATACATGAACCAGATCCTTGGGTAGCAAATCATACAATAACAGTGGAACAAGCATTAAGAATGATGACTATAGAAGGAGCCTATGCTGTTAAGCAAGAGGATTATATAGGTTCTCTAGAAGTAGGAAAATATGCTGATTTAATTGTTCTGACAGCTGATCCTTTAACAATAAATCCTGATAATCTGAAAGATATTGAAGTCATGATCAATATGATAGACGGAAAAGTAGAATTTCAAATAGCAAGTCATACATTCCCTCTACCTTATCCACCATCAACTCCAGCAGATACTGAACCAACTTCTTGGATAGTACTATTCTCAATTCTTGGATTAACCTGTATTACTTCAATTACTAGAGTAAAAAGAGAGTAAATAATGAAAATAGAGGAATTTTCTCCTCTAATTATGATTTTATTTATGACTATATAATTACAACTGAGACAAAAGTTTATATAGTTCGACATAATATTGTTCGATATCGAACTATATTGTGATACATATGAAAAAAGGAGAAATGATAGAAGAAGCAATAAAAAAATCTCTCGAATTGGTTAATAGAAGCAATATTGCTATGGTAGGGACTATAGGTAATGACAATTTTCCAAACATCAAGGCGATGATAAATGCCAAGCATGATGGTTTGAAAGAGATATGGTTTTCCACAAATACTTCATCAAAGAGGATAACACAATTAAAACTCAGCAATAAAACATGTGTTTATTTTGTTGATTTTGACGAGTGGGAGGGACTGATGTTAATAGGAAAGACTGAAATCAAACGAGACAAAGAATCTAGGGAAATGCTCTGGGAAGAAGGTTGTGAGCAATATTATCCTCTAGGAATAGATGATCCAGATTACTCTGTATTGCATTTTACAGCTGAAACAGGAGATTATTACAAAAGTCCATGCAAAGTTTCTTTTCTAATACCGGAAAATTTAGAATGAATAAAAACAAGGATAATTGAATATAATGAAAAGACAGAGCAAAGGTGGTTTCCTTATTTCGAAGATTCACCAAATTTCGGGACGAATCTTTACAAAATTATTAAAACAAAGCAAATTAGATATGATCAACACAGCACAAGGAAGGATCATGTTTCCTTTATGGAGAGAGGATGGGATATCAATTGTAAAACTTACGAAGGAAACAGCTCTAACTAAATCTACATTAACATCAATGTTAGACCGGCTAGAAGAATCAGGTTATTTACAAAGAGTTCCATCAAAAAAAGATAGACGCAAAATACTGATTTATTTGACAGAAGAAGGAAAAAGACTTCAAGAGAGATACGCAGGAGTATCACAAGAAATGACTAATCTTTTCTATAGAGGATTCACAGATTCAGAAATTGATGAATTTGAAAAATATTTGGAAAGAATACTTGAGAATCTTGTAAAAGTTTAGAAAATCTGTAATTCCGGTGATAAGAATTGACATGTTAGACAGTACTAGTTCTTTCTGAAGTTAAAAAAGATTCTCCAAATATTTAATAGAAGGTCTTCATAGTAAAATAATGATGCTAGATTCTGTAGCCTTGGTCAAATTTGAACAAGATTTAAAAAAAACTCTAAGAGAAGGTATTGAACTTATTAATGGTTTTGACAGCCTTAAATCCCCAGTTATAATAAAGCCAAATATATGTACTCAAGAAGATAAGACAGGTTTTGCAGTAGTAAAAGTAAAAGTAGTTGAGGAGTTAATAAGATTAATTCTCAAAGAGAACAAGGATTTGTCCATTAAAATTGTAGAATCAGATAGTATGAGTAAGTTTGCAGATCAAGCTTTTGATAAATTTGGGTATAAAAAATTAGAAACAAAACTCGAGGAATCAGGTCATGATGTATCACTAATCAACTTAAGTCACTCTTCATTAACCGAGATAGAGTTTGAAGGTAATTACTTTAAAAAACCAGAACTTCCTGATATACTTGTGAAAGATAAATTTTTTATTTCACTTGCTCTTGCTAAAACTCACTATTTGACTGGTATAACTGGTACATTAAAGAATCTATTCGGTTTATTACCTAGGAAAGATCAGTCCTTTTATCATCCAAATATCAATAATGTAATAGTCGATTTAGGGAGAATCATTCAACCTAATCTTTGTATTGTGGATGCTAGAGTTGGTCTTGAAGGATGGGCAGGACCAAAATCTCGAGAGATAAATAGGTTCATAATAGGTAAACAATCCGCTTCAACAGATGCAGTTATGGCTAAAGTAATGGGATTGAGACCTGAAAAAATTCATCATGTAGTTGAAGCAACCAAATATAATCTTGGTTCGCTGAATCCTAATGTTATCGGAGAAAAAATCGAAACTTCTAGAGTACAGTTTAATTATTCTTAATTCAAACCCTCTTTCATAAAATCTTAAGCTGCTCTGATGCGTTCAAGAATAACTGAAGTGCTTCTTCTTTTGTTTCTCCCCATGCAAGTAAACCTTCTGTATGACCGAGTAGACAGACTGGAGCTTTTAGTTTTGGCTGAGTTCTATAGACTTCTTGAATAGCTCTTGCTATTGCTGGTGTCCCATATTCTGCATCTTCTGGTGTTGTACTCATTGTTAATTTTTTATGACTTTCCCACATTTTTTTGTGATGTACATGTATAACACAGTTCACCTCTGGTGCAATTTCATAGATAGCAGCATGTGTCATAGACTCAGAGGAAGGTTTTGATTGACCTTTAGAGATTACTCTGTTATTGTCAATATCATAATCTAAGACTAAAGCATAGTCCTCGTTAGAAGTCTCCTTCTTTTCCCCAGTCTGCGAACCAGTTACTATAAATTGACCATCAGCTGTATATCGCACACTTGTATTCCCAAAACCAATATTAGGTGTAACAGGATGATCAGGAGGGTAAACTCCAATAAGGTTTAGTTCCCACAGCTTATCTCTTAGTTGAGCTAAAGGTTCTACCAATCCTCTATCTACCTTCATCTCTGCGGTTCTATGGTCTAGTTTATACTTTATGACTCCTTCGATAGGATTTGATATCATTTTATCTATAAGACTTTCAAGCTCATTATAATTGCTAAGACTGATAGTATCAGCTATTGGTTTTTCTTCAATAGTAACATGTATTCCTTTCATTCCAACAAATTCAGCTACTTCTACATCTTGTTCCCA
>CAZJUB010000042.1:0-21520 GCA_964549075.1 uncultured archaeon
GACAACCCTCATATCCTTGGGAGTTAGAAGAAATGCTAACTGTGAAGGAAGAAAAAATTGGATTGGTTTTTGGTAGAGAAGATAGAGGATTATCTAATGAAGAGTTACTTTTGTGTGATTTTCTTGTTAACATACCACTTCCTGCAAAATTTAAAGTGATGAATATTTCTCATGCTGTTGCAATTGTATTGTATGAGATATGGAAATTACGTTTTAAAATAGAATCAAGATTAACATCAGAAAAAGCTTCAAGTACTATTGAAAGAGATATTTTATTTGATATTTTCAAAGAGATAGTTGAAACACTACCGTATGAAGAACACAGAAAACCAATTGTAAACCATAGTTTTACTACGATGATAAACCGAAGTTTTTCGACCAGCGAGGAAATTCATTCTTTAATTGGAATATTTAAAACCATTAAAGAACTCTGTGTAAGCAAGATTGAGAAAGAAGGTAAATAGATGAAACAAAAGGATTTGGAAATTTTTCTCTCTCAACTTGAAACCTTTAATGAGCCAAAAGTATATCTTGAACAGTATCAAACACCACCAAGGATAATTGCTATGATTTTATGGAGAGCATATCAATTAGGAGATATAGAAAACAAATCTGTAGGAGATCTTTGTTGTGGAACCGGATCATTTGGTATAGGAGCCAAATTACTAGGAGCAAAAAATGTTCTAGGTATAGAGATTGACGATGATGCGATTAAAATAGCAAAAAGAAATTCGAAGAGATCTGAAGTTCAAATTCAGTTCATCAATGCAGATATTAGAGGATTAGAGGAGTCATTTGATACAGTTCTTATGAATTCACCTTTTGGAATTCAAGGAACTGTAAAAGACCAAGAATTTTTACTATCTGCACTAAAAATGGCTAAAACCACATATTCAATCCATTTATATCAAAAGAAAAATGTAGATTTTTTGACTAATTTTGTTGAAAAACAAGGAAGACAAGTCACAGAAATAATAAAAGCAGAATTTGAATTGCCAAAATCATACAAATTTCATAAAAGAAAATATCACATTATCCAAGTAGCAATTTTACGTTGTGAATAATTTAATTATTCAACTTTAAGCTGAGTTTTAAATAATTGTCTCCTGTATTTGGAATATTTTTTCTCTTTTTCAAGTGAAAAACGTGCAGGTTGTGGTGAAACAGTTTTACTGCCACAATGTGGGCATCTCTCTTCATTAAGAGTATATTCTTTGCACTTGACACACTGATATATAGATTTAGTCATCCTTATTTCACTTCAACAACTTTGACCGAAGCTTTGTAATTGGCAAGAGAATTTTGGATTTTTTCAACAATCTTAGACATCAAATCTTCTGCAAGCTCATAATCTCTAGCATGAATGTTAAATCTATACATTGGAGCACCTCTAACAAAAATATTCATACTTAATTCTGACTCTTCAGCTTCGATTTCTTCTCTAGCTTGTTTTGCTTCTTTGAAAGCTTTCCTTATCAAAGTAGCTCCATTTCCTTCCCAGCACATGATTTCTAAATCTCTTGTAATTTCCACCTTTGGTATAGTAAGATTCTTTGTAGCAATTGAAGTTAGAGTAGAAATCCATTCCTCAGGTATTTTGGCATCAGTAAATGCATCATCACCACGAAATAGCGCTTCTTCAAAGGCATTATATAAACTTCCATAATAATTAGTAAGCAAATCTTCAAGTTCAGATCTAGCAGTTTCAAAATCGATTTTTCTTTGTTTTGCTGCCATTTCAAGTAGAGTTAAACCAGTTTTATATTTCTTCCATTCATCAACTTTAGATCTTTTAAGACCATCCGATACTCTTTTTATGCTAATATCAATTTGATTTTCTTTGATACGCATAACCCTACCAACAACTTTCTTTCCTATTCTCATTACATTTCGAATATTTCTAACCCAAGTAGAACTTACTTCGGAAACGTGACAATATGCTTGGAGATCTTCATATTCATCCAAGTCCACATAGACTCCATGGTCAAAAATCCTTTTTACAGTACCTATTACTAAGTCCCCAGTCTCTGGAAGGTTTCGTCTACTCATCTAAATCAGTATCAGTTCTATATTCTTTATTTAAAAAGTTACTTTCTTATCACTTAAACCAGTAAGTTACTTAAAGGGATATTTTATAATAGATTCTTGTGAAAGAAAATATAAGAACAATTGGAATCGATGATTCAGCATTTGATAGATTAAAATCAACAAAGACGTTTGTATTTGGAATAATTGTTAGAGGAAATAGTTTGGTTGAAGGAGTCCTTCGGACAGAAATTCAAATAGATGGACTAAAAGCTACCGAAAAAATTGTTTCAATGATTACTAATAGTAAATATCACAAACAACTGAAAGCAATTTTCCTTAGAAGCTCTACAATTGCAGCCTTCAATATTATTGACATGAATTTATTATATGAAAAAACCTCCATTCCGGTAATAACTATATTGACTGAACGACCAGATGAAGACAATGTTGAAAATGCCATTTCTAATTTAGACGATTGGAAAGATAGATTAAATATCCTTAACAAAAATCCACCAATTAAGGAAATTAGTTTTTATAATAAGGAGAGAAGAGAATGTGTGGTATTGGTGCAACAAGTAGGTCTTAATATGTCAGAAATCAAAAAACTCCTGAAAATTTCATGCTATTCAAGTTGTATACCTGAAAGTCTTAGACTAGCAGACAAAATAGGTCAAAGTTTCAAAGGATTCATCTTAGACTAATCTGGAAGAATGCGAAGTTTTTTGCAGAAATGATTTATTAGTAAAGTAAATGACTCCGTACAAAGTTCTTTTTCATTCTCTTGAAATAAGCCTATGCTTTTACGTAAATTCTTTGTGAGGATAGTTATCATTTCTGGTAAGGTGTTCTTATTTTTTAAATAAATAAAAGCGATAAAAGCTTCCACAGCATCGCCTATATCACCGGCGCTTTTTCTAGTTCCTAGATAACCTCGAAGTTGAGAATTTCTACAAGCTTGAGCTAAACAAGAATCCCAGACCTTTATTCCTTTAGATTTCTGACTTATTTCAAAAACTGCTGCATTATATATGAAATTTACAATTGAATCTCCAAATTTCGAAAAATGTTTGTTTGAGAGAATTTCTCTGAGGTTATTTGGGTTGTCCAAAAGACCACAACGCTTACTCAACTTTTGCTTTACACAAATCAACAAATTCTTGTGTTTCTTCACTTAATCGCTCTAGTGCTTTGTTGATAGAAACTATGGGATCTGAAGTTTTTTTCTTCATTTTAACTTGAAACACAACAGATTCATAAAAAGATTCATCTCTCAAATATCCAGAAAAATCTACTTCATCATCTTTTAATAATTCTTCACGTAAAAGATTAAATAAAGTATGAGGATCTGCTTGTTTTACATTGAATTTTATGTATCCTGCTTCTTGCTTTAAGATATTAATCTGCATTTTTAAACCTCGAACTTCTTTTATTTATTTAATTTATATATTTTACCAGTCTTGCTATTTTCTTGGAAACAAGTTATTTGTTGGTCCTATGCTCGCTATAGTCATTATTTTAAGCCTGCATTGAGTCTTTTGATAGAATCTGAATAAGGTCGAAAATACATTTCTGTGGTTCGTAATTTACAGAAATTGTATTTTTTTCTGTTTTAAAATATTCGAGCTCTAAACCTTTTTCTAGTACAAAATCCTGATCCAAACTTGTACAATAACTAATTGTCGCTAACACTCGCTTCATTATTTGTGTTTTTACACTCAAAGGTGTTTCTTGTATGAGTTCATGTAAATCCTCTAAAATCCTTTGAACCTCTTTCATTGTTGCTGTTGTTATCAAATCTTGTTCATTGACTCTGGAATGAATTCCTAAATGATTGAGTACTGTACTAAGTGTTTCTATCGAAATAATTTTGGATCCCATTTGTTGTATTAGTTTAAGGTTGTGTGCGTAATAACCATTTTTATTTGGTGTTGATGATTGCAAGAACATTCGTCCTAACGACTTCACAGTTACTACAGATTCCTTTACAACTTCTTTTTCCCCATACAGACGGATTTTCATTACTCCTTCTTTATATGTTAAAGTAAATTCCACATATCGTAATGCATCAGATATTAGCTCTATGAAATTTTCAATAGATTTCTTATTACTAATAGTAACATAAACCTCTTTTGTGGTCGATCTTGCCAAAAAAATCACCTTAAAACTCTTTCATGTTATGTTTTGAAACCCAAATCTCCACTTCCATAATCAATAGTTGTTTTCCGTCTTTGAATATAGGAACATTCGGAGCATTTCAATTTATTTCTTCCTATCTTTTCTAACTCAGCTCCACATTGAGAGCAAGTTGCGAGCACAACACCAAGCTGAGATCCAATCAATGAACCTTGTAGAGGGATGGTTTTTGCATCTATAATTTTAACACGAACTATATCCGCTAAACAAACAGCATCATCAGCTGTTTCCAAATAATCTTTGGAAAGTTGTGAAATATGAATAACCATTGTATAAGAAGGATGAACTGCTTTATTATTGATATAGCTTATAGAAACAGTAACCATTTGACGGGATACATTTACAATGCTTCCTATTGCAATATCACCATTCTTAGGTACAATCGCAGATTGTGGTTTTGCTAGAACAGAGATTTCGTGATTTTCCAAATCAATAATTACTTTTCCAGTTACTGAAGAGTAGATATAGTCTTCTTCAGTATAAGTACCCATACCTCCAATAAATTCTTCTGTAACAGCTAAACGAGTGCCAGGGAGCACTAATTTTTCTGAGTTTTTTACTCTATCATAGATATCGAGAGTCATTCATTCTCACGTGCATTCTTTACATTATGGAAAATTATGGAATAAAATACCTTTCCATTCATAACAAGAAGAGTAAAAGAGTTACAAAAATAAAAGAGAGAGTAAAAAAACTGATTTCACAAATATCATTCTTTACTACAAATCAAAAAATATTTAATCTAAACTTTAAACAAATAGTTGATGGCTACTCCTGAATTTGGAACTATTAGTGCTACAAGGATGGAATTATTGAATACTAGATCGAGAATTCGATTAGCACAGAAAGGACATGATCTTCTAAAAGAGAAAATGGATTCATTAGTAATTGAACTATATGCCATCAAAGACGAAGTTCGTGAAGCAAGAAAGCAAGTTGAAGAAGAGTTAAAAATTGCCTATCAATCATTAGCTAAAGGGGAGATGGTTATAGGACCAGATAAAATACGTGATTTGGCACAATATGCACCTTCAGTCTTAAAGATAAATACACAAACAGTAAGTATCATGGGAGTCAGATCACCTAGATTCGTCGTAAAAGAAATTGAAACAGAAGGAATTTTCTATGGGTTAACTAGTTCTAGTGCTCAACTAGATCGAGCAATTGTATATTTCAGAAAATCATTAAGGACTTTAATGGTAATTGCAGAAAAGATGACACTTCTCGAAAAACTTGCGACTGAGATAAACAAGACTAAAAGAAGAGTTAATGCTCTTAATTATATCTTGATTCCAAAATTAAAAGCAACAACTAGTTTTATTGCTAGTACACTTGAAGAACAAGAACGTGAAACTTTTTCCAGGTTAAAAAGGGTAAAGGCTATTCTTGAAGCAAAGAAGCAGTAATGTCTTGATATCCATAATTTTACTTTATTAGGAAAAACAAGTTATATTTTCAAGATATTATTGTCATTTTTATTTGGACACATTGATAGAGTTTATTAAGTATAATCTTATAATTCTATAGACAGAGAAAGAAATTAAAAGATTTCTAGTACTATAAAATTAAGAGGCAAGGATATGACATTTGAAGATTGGTTAAGGAATTTACCTCCAACAAGCTTAGTTGATACATACGTAAAAATGCTTATCTATCTATTAGTGATTTTTACATTTTTAAGCGCTTTAGTAGTGTTTCTCGCAACAAGATATTATAGAAAAAAAGACACACCTTCTCTCTTGGATTTAGATTTCGAAACGGACATACCAACACCTACTGATATTCCTCCTTCGGAAAGAATTGCGATTCTCAATATTGAGAAAGCTAAATCTATTGCTGCTCAACGTGCATTATCTGATGCGCATAAGAAGAAAGAAGTGAGTGAAGCTATTTTTGGTAGACTATCTGTTAGATATGCATCCGATGTTAAGAAGATTGAAGACGAGATTGAAAAAACAACTAGAGAAGCAGAAGTCTCTCAATTAGAAGAAGAATTGAAAAAGATGCAAGGTGACTATTTAAGTAAGATTAAAGGAGAAGAAAAAATTGAGATTACACCTTCAACTCCTTCAACCGCACCACCAGCACCACCAGGATCAGCTCCCGCGCCACCAATGCCAGCAGCTCCTACACCTACACTGGTAGAACGAAAACCTGCTAAACCAAAAAAGGAGAAAAAGAAGAAAGATAAGAAAGCAGCAGTTACTCCACCAACACCAACAATCCCAACACCAACCCCAACACCAACACCAACAATGCCTGGAAGAGCAGCCCCACCACCACCACCAGGAGTGACTAAAACACCTCCAGCAACAGCAGTTCCTTCCCCTCCAATGCCAACAGCTCCACCAGGAGCACCAGCTACATCATCAATACCAGCTCCAACTATTCCTACTCCAAGACCACCAGGAACAGGAGCACCAGCACCAGCTGTAGCACCACCAGTAGCAGGTGAAGGAGAAGGGGATCTTTTTGCAAAAAGTACTTCGATTGCTGCACTTCGAAAAGAAATGCTCAAGGAGTTAGATCGTCTTAAAAAATTCATGAGCGAACAACAATAAAATTAAGTTCAACATAATTAACAAGGGTTGAAACTATAAAGTGTTTCTACCCAAATCTATTTTTCCACAACCTTAATTTGGAATTTCTTTTTATAGCATTAATTTTAAAAAAAATTATTATTTATATAACATAAAGTGATTACAATGTCTCAAAAAAACAACCAGTTTCAAAAACAAGAAAGAGAAAAACTCTTGGCAGCTCAAAAAGCTGCTAAAGAATTCATTTATGATGGATTCACAGTGGGTGTCGGTACAGGTTCTACCATTAAATATTTCATCCAAGAGCTTTCTATTCTTACTGAAGAGGAAGATTTGGATATTATTACAGTTCCATCCTCAAAAGAGACTCATTTTGAGTTAGTAAAAGCAGGATTACCAGTTGGTACCCTCGTAGAATATCCAGAACTTGAAGTTTATGTCGATAGTTCTGATATTATCACTCAAGATTTTGTTCTGATTAAAGGAGGTGGTGGAGCGTTTACAAAAGAAAAGATACTAGCTAGTGCATCTAAAGATTTTATTGTAATCGTAGATAGTTCAAAATATCCAAAAGAATTAACGAGTTATCCTGTTCCTGTTGAAATAATCAGTGATGCAGTTAATTTTGTAATCAAACCAATTTTTGAGTTAGGTGGAAAACTGAGAATCAGGTATGGATCTGGAAAGTTTGGGCCTGTTATCTCAGATAATGGCAACATAATAGGAGATGTTTATTTTCAAGAAACATACGATCCATCTGAGGTTGAAAAAGAATTGAATAACATACCAGGAATCATAGAAAATGGATTATTCCCGAAAGGTTCTGATAGGATAATTATTGGTGAAAAAAACAAAACAAGGGTTATTGTAAATGAAAAGGAAACTATAGTAAAGCGGAGATTGTAGCTCCTTTATGATAAGCTTCCATCAACATCATACCAACTTGGCTATTTTTTGCCACACTCACTTCACCAGTTTTTCCTACAGTTAATTGAACTAGATTTGTTCCATTAGCTGCTACAATAACATCTTTTCCTATACAAACACTAGGAAAAACCAAGTTTACCTTGTTCTTTGAAGTATATAGATCTATTACAAACTCCATCTCTTCCATTTCATCCAAAGACTTCACTGTAATGGAAAGACCTAATTTTTGTTCTATTTCTTCGATAGTTCGTCCATCTTTACCAATTATCCTTGGTCTATCTTTATTTGAAACATAAAGTGTTAGAGAATTAGGAGAATCAAACTCGAAATTATAATCATAAATTGAATATCTTTTCAGAACTTTTTCTATGTTTGAAGGTGTAATATTTGAAATCTGAGCTGTTTTATTTCTAGATTTTGTGGATTTGCCAACTGGGGAGACAACAATTTGCTCTCCAAATGTATAAATTTCATATTCACTTCTGTTAGTATGGAAATCTTTCACTAAGATAACAGGCCTACTAAGATCTTTTTCAGTCATTCCTGTTGGTAATGCTACTGTTAACTCAAGAGTATATACTTTAGAAACCTCCCCACTAGCAATGAAAATAATTGTATCAACAATCGAAGGTATAACACCTAAATCAACTCTTCTAATAAATCGTTGAATCCCATCAATTGCTTGAGTTGCATGTACTACTCCAATTAATCCAATACCTGCTAATCGTAAATCTGAGTAAGTTTCAAAATCCTTTGTTTTTCTCAATTCATCATAAATTACATAATCGGGTCTCATAAGAAGAACCAAATCAGCAGAAGCTGAAATATCTCCTTCAAAACCTGACATCTGAGTAATTCTATTATCTACCTGAAGATCTCTAGGATTTTCGAATGTTTTTACTATACGATCCATATCTGCGTAATTTTCTGCTAAAGCAGTTGCAAAAGTACTCTTTCCAGCACCAGGTGGTCCTGCAATGATAATTCCTTCTGCTTTTGTCTCAATTCTTTGGAGAAGTTTAGGATCAATTTCATAATCTTTCAAGGATAACTTTACTATCGGTCTTACAGCTGTTATTTCCATAGCATCACTAAAAGGTGGTCTGATAATTACAATCCTAGTATTCATCAGTTGAACAACGGTTGTTCCATGTTGATCTGATTCTATAAAACTGTCCTTTTCTCTAGAAGCTCTTTCAATAACGTCTTTTGCTAATTCATCTAATATTTCTCTAGATAGAACTTTTTCGTTCTCCAATGGCACTAACTTGAAATTTCCTGGGAATCCGTTTTTTGCAAAAGGAAAATTGTTTTCTCTAAGATGAATAGACATGGTATCTTCATTAAAGTAATCTTCAATTTTCTTACCTATACTACTTGTTTCTTCTTTTATGAAAACTACTGCCAAACCTTCTGCTTTACCAATCTCAGCCATAACTCTATCAGATGTAATAAGAATAGCTTCATATTCAGCAGCTAAATCTCTAATTTGAGCATCTAACTCTCCTCCAGGTGCTCCTTTAATTTGATTAACAGTAGGTCGAGACCCATCAATTATGAGTTCAACAGCAGTTTTTGCGCAATAATCTCGCATTCTTTGTAATTCTTCTAAAGCTGTCATTCCAGCAGTTTTAGCTTGATTAGCCATATTTTCAATCTCAGCAATAACAACTCTTGAAAGTATTATAGAATCAACATCTTCTTGCTCTTCTAGATATGTTAGAAATTGACCGTTGATAATTGTAGAGGTATCTGGTACGTACTTCATTTTAATCCCTTACATTTTATTGTTTATTTTTTCAAATTCAAGTTCACTTACGCTATAATATGAACTATCACCTAGACTATCAATTACGGCAAAAATCAATTGCTTACCTAGTTTTTTTGTTTCAGATACGACTTGGTCGATTTCATCAATTTCAAATAACACACCTTCAACCATAGGAATAATTAAAGCTAAATGTTTTGCCTTATTTGGTGTTGCTCCTCGCTCATATAACTCAAAATATTGATTGTCGAGAGATTGCTTTTTTACAATATATCCCCTACTTCGTAAATCCTTATACAGGAGATAGTGAATTAAGAAATTGGATTCATTATCCGAAAAATGTGCAACTACATCTTTAAGTTCAATCAGCTGGTCTTGTTCATTTAGTACATTTATTTTCTTTCTTTCAAGTAATAAAACGGTTTCATAAGGGTCTAGTTTTAAATTATTACCTTTAGTAAAATGTCCAAACCAACCTTGACTGTAGATATCATTTGCATTTTTGTCTTCGATCAAGGAAAATTTCTTATTGAGTTTAGCAGTACAAAGCATTCTTCTTCAATAGTATAAAATGTAGATAATATTAAAAATTGATGTTGAGAGATATAATTAATATTGATGAAATTAAAAGAGAAGTTGCGAACAGTTTTTCAGGAAAAAATGAACGCAAAGCAACTTGAGAAATTACCTGCAGGATATACAGTAATTGGAGATATTGCCATTTTCCACCACATTGATGAGAGTATAAAAAATTATAAGAGTCTGTTAGGTGAGATTGTATTAGAAATTGATCCTAAAATACACGTAGTGGTTGAACAACTAAACACCATATCACCTTATAGAAAACCTGTGATTTCTCACTTAGCAGGGGAACTCAGGACAAAAACAATTCATAAAGAATTCAATACAGAATTTCATCTAGATATCGCTGAAATAACTCTGTCAGCAGGGAATAAAGGGGAAAGAGAAAAACTGATTAGAGAAGTTGAAAACAATGAAGTTATTTGCGATATGTTTGCATGTATTGGTAACCTTTCGTTACCCATAGTTACAAATAATCCAACTGTAACTGCATATGGAATAGAGTGGAATAAAATAGCATATGATTTTCTGGAAATGAATATTAAAGCAAACAACACTGAAAAGAGATATTATCCAATATTTGGTGATAATAGGAAAAAAACACCACTAAGCTTTGCAACAAGAGTATTACTGGGATATTTTGGTAGTGATGAAACACAGTTTATTTGTGCTTGTGAAGCCATTAAAGGAGAAGGGTGGATACATTATCATAGTCTTTCACCCAGAGATAATCTAAAAGAATCTGAGAGATATATTAAACATTTAAGTAAAAAAGTGAATTATGATATTGAAATTAGAGAGATTCGAAGAATAAAGAAATTCTCACCTAGGAAGTATCATCTTTGTAGTGACATATATGTAAAGAAGTAGGAATTATTATAGTTAACAACTCTTATTATTCAAGAATTCCCGAATATTATGATGATAGAACTGGAAAAACCTAAAGCAGCTGATTTGAAAAAAATACAAAGTATTGCTGATTTTCAATTTGGACAAGGAGCGGGTAAGGTCTTATTTGCAGAAAAAATAGAGATTGAAAAATCAAAAGGAACGAATCGAATACGTTTTATTTATCGTGATAAATCAAGAATCTTCTCATTTCGTGTGCGTGATGGTTTTCTAGTTCCTTCGCTGTTAGGAGGTAAAATTCTCCACGAAAATGATTATGGTTTAAAAGTCACAGTAAACGAGGATTCTGAACCTTTTGTAAAGTCTGGAAAAACAGTTTTTGCTAAACATGTTCTAGAAGCTGATCCAAGTATAGCAGTTAAAGATGAAGTTATTATAATTAATCGAAACAATGAGTTCTTAGGAATTGGAACTGCCAAATTATCAGGAAGAATGATGATAGCGATGGATAAAGGCGTAGCTGTTTCAACTCGAAAAGGTATAGAAAAATAAGAAGAAGAGGTTATTTTGTTTTTAGTTTCACAATTGCACCTGCAAGATCACCGTTTTCTTCTTCCAAAGCTTTTCTAGCTTCTTCTTCAGATGCACCTGTTTGAGCCACAACTAATTCCACATCAGAGTCTGTTACTGTAACACCAACAACAGCACTTTCCTCACCTCTAGGGCGATCTGTTCCAGCACCCACAACTTGGAAAGTATCAGATTCCATCATTCCTGGAATAAAGGTCTTGACTACAGTAGGATTATAAACAACTGTTTCCTTGTCTGCGAAACGTATTATAACTTCTTCTACTCCCTCTAATTCTATTTGTTTCATTCTCGCTTGCATTCTTTTTGCTTCGCGCGGTGAGATAGGTCTTCTACTCATAATATCACAACATTTTCATTCATTTATTTCAGAATTTTGATTTTTTTCTATTTTAGCTTCAAGCATTCCCTCTTTTGGTGCTCTAGTTTTCAGGAAAATCCACCCTATCCATGTTAGAAATACTAACACTATAAAAGCAATAATGAAAAACACTATAGCTAGACCTAGGTAAGCATCAAATAAACGGTTAATATCTAAAATTGGCATCAAAATTGTCCAATAGAATAGAAAACCAAGTATAGATAATGAACCAATAATCATTACTAAGCCAATTATCTTATCATTCATTGCTCTTGGTCTCCATCAGAAATATTCCCTCAAGTCTATTAAGACTTTTCTTCTCTCACATTTCTATATCAACACCTAGAGCCATTTTAATTAAGGCTCGTATCTTATCTTCAGCACCTTCATAATGTGCCTTCTTTCCAGGTACCTCAACAATTACTGGATAAGGATTAAGTGTGATTCTCTTAATTACATCTTGGTTAGCTTTAGCTACTTCTTCTGTAATTATCAAAATAGCAATCTCTGGATCTTCTGCTAATGAACGAAGTAAGGAAGAAGCTTTTTCCGGTTCTTCTGTATGCACTGCAGAGATTCCGGCTAATTTGAAACCTAAAGAGGTTTCCTCATCACCAATACTTACGATTTTGGTTCTTTTGTTAATACTCACTGTGATCACTACTAAAGTATTTCAGAAAGAATCAAATCAACTGCTTTTTTTTCTGATTTCTTTGCTTTTTCATCAAGTTTGCTTTTAATAGTTTCAAATTCTTTATCAAGTGAAACAAATTCTTTTTCAATCCTTGTCTTTACATCTGAAAGAATTTTGCTAGCTATTTCATTAGCATTGATTCCTGCATCACGGATTTGTAAAACACCTTCTTTTTCAGCATCCATAATAGCTCGTTCTTTTGCTGCTTCAGCTTTCTTGATTTTTTCTTCACAATCTCTTTCTGTTTTTCTTATGGTTTTTAGAAATTCGATGCTCATTTTAACCACAGAGTTTATTGCTTAAAAGTTATCCTTATATGATGTTTTTAAAAGATTCTGTTGCACCTTAAAAATCTGTTTAGTTCTATAGGTTCGTCGAAAGAGATTTAATCTCACAAAATTTTATGTAAATAATGAAAAGGAAGTATTTTGGTACTAATGGAATCAGAGGAATTGTTGGAGATCTGATTACTCCTTCATTTGTTTCCAAAATGAGCTCTGCTATTGCTTCCTGTATGTTAGATAAAGGGACCATGATAGTTGGCATGGATTCAAGACTTAGCAGTCCTGATTTCAAGAACATTATTACAACTAGTTTTCTTTCAAATGGAATTGAAGTTATAGATATTGGTAAAGTACCCACCCCTCTTCTCCAATTTGCTGTAACACACCTGAAAGCAGATATGGGGATAATGGTAACAGCAAGTCATAATCCACCAGAATTTAACGGAATAAAAGTAATAGATTCTGATGGAATCGAAATAGACACTCAAAAGCAGATTGCTATCGAACAAGTTTTTGAAGAAGAAAATTTTCACTTCATCAAACAACAGATCAATCAACAAGTAGTAAAGATGGATGTATCTCCAGTATACATTGAACAAATAATTAATCTTGTTGACTCTGATAAAATTGAAAAGAAGAAATTATCTGTTGTTGTAGATGGAGGTAACGGTGTTGGAAGTTTAATTACGCCTTCTCTTTTACAGAAACTCGGTGTAAGGGTGTATGGTGTTAATTGTCAATTAGACGGTCGTTTTCCAGGAAGAGGAGTAGAACCAGTACCAGAAAAACTTGATTTCATGAATAAAGTTGTAACTTCCGTTGGTGCTGATTATTCAATAGCTCATGATGGCGATGCCGATAGAGCCATTTTTGGTGATAATAAAGGACAAATACATTATGGGGACAGATCGATAGCCTTGTTTGAGAGATGGGTCTTATCTCAAAATAACAATAAGAAATTCGTGACACCTATTAGTTCTTCTTCTGTTATGATAGATGTAATAGAACAAGAAGGTGGAGAAATCTTTTGGACACCGGTAGGATGTATCTATGTAAGTCGAACAATGATCGAAAACGGATGTATTCTTGGAGGAGAAGAAAATGGAGGATTATTTTATAGCCCTCATCAAAGTGTGAGAGATGGGATGATGGCAGCAGCACTAATGGCTGAAATTCTAGCAAATTCTGAAAAACAGCTAAGTAAATTGTTAGAGGAATTTCCACAATACTTCCAAAAAAAGACTAAGATAACATGTGAAGAAAATATCAAGGAAGATGTCATGCAAGAGATAGTCAATAACGTGGAGGGAGTAGAAGAAATAATTACGATAGATGGAGTAAAACTGCTCTTTCCTGATGGGTGGGCACTTATTAGACCATCAGGAACAGAATCGATTTTTAGAATTTTTGTGGAAGCACAAACAGCAGAAAAAGCAGATTTACTGATGAAAAATGGGTTAAAACTAGTAAGGAACGCAATAAATAAATTCTCAAAGTAACTAAAAAATTCGTTAGTGGCTTGTTAGGAAAATAAGCTTTGTTTATTAAAAATAGAGGTATTTAACAAAACTTAAAAAAAGAAATCAATAAGTTGCGTAGTATATAGAGTGTAATTAAGATGACTGTAGCTAATTCGAACCAGATCGGTTATATTGAGAGAATTTCAGGACCAGTAGTTCAAGCTTCTAATATGTTGGGGGCCAAATTATATGATGTAGCTAGAATCGGTGATGAGAAACTAGTTGGGGAAATTATCAAACTTACTAAAGATATAGCTACAATCCAAGTATATGAAAGTACTGATGGATTGACTCCAGGAGAACCTGTTTATCGATCCAATGAGCCCTTATCTGTTGAACTTGGACCAGGCTTAATAAGACAAATTTTTGACGGGATACAAAGGCCTTTACCTGTTATTCGTGAAATTTCTGGAGATTTCATGGAAAGAGGAATTGAGATTCCAGGTCTAGATCACAAAAAATTATGGGATTTTACACCTAGCGTGAAAGTAGGAGATAAGGTAATAGGAGGAGACATTTTAGGAGAAATTCCAGAAACTCCAACAGTAGATTTCAAACTTTTGGTACCACCAAAAGCTAGGGGTAAAATTGAATTTGTAGCAAAACGAGGGGATTATAACATTGATGAAACTGCAGCTACTTTAGTAGATTCCAATGGAAATAAGATTGATTTGAAGTTCTACCATGAGTGGCCAGTTCGTCAACCAAGACCCTATCATACTCGTTTACCTTCTAATGTTCCTTTAATAACAGGACAAAGAGTCTTCGATACTTTTACACCTATTGCTAAAGGTGGAACAGGAGCAATTCCAGGAGGTTTTGGAACAGGTAAAACTGTTAGTCAACATCAGCTTGCTAAATGGTCTGATGCAAAAATTGTGGTTTATGTTGGTTGTGGAGAAAGAGGAAATGAAATGACAGATGTTCTTCGTGAATTTCCAAGACTTGTAGACCCATACACTGGAGGACCACTCATGGATCGTACTATTTTAATTGCAAATACATCGAATATGCCTGTTGCTGCCCGTGAAGCAAGCGTATATACTGGAATAACTCTAGCAGAATTCTTCAGAGACATGGGATATGATGTAGCTATGATGGCTGATAGTACATCTCGTTGGGCAGAAGCATTAAGAGAAATTTCCGGTAGATTAGAAGAGATGCCAGGAGAAGAATCTTTCCCAGCTTATCTTGCATCAAGAATTGCTCAATATTATGAAAGAGCAGGTCGTGTTTTAACTAATGGCTCAAAACAAAGAGAAGCAAGTATTACTGTAGTAGGCGCTGTTAGCCCACCTGGGGGAGACTTCAGTGAGCCAGTCACACAGAATACTTTAAGAATCGTAAAAGTTTTTTGGGCACTTTCAAAAGAATTAGCTAGCCGTAGACACTTTCCAGCTATTGATTATCTTCTCAGTTATACTTTATATTGGTCAGCTCTTGAAGATTATTATGCAAAAAATGTTCATGCTGAATTTCCAGAACTAAGAACAGAAGCTCTTGCATTGTTACAGAAAGATAAAGAGCTTCAAGATATTGTAGCACTTGTTGGACCAGATGCCTTACCCCCAAGTGAAAAGATTATACTTGAAACAGCAAGAATGCTCAAAGAAGATTTCTTGCAACAGAATGCTTTTCATGAATCCGATAGTTTCTGTAGCTTATCAAAGCAATATCTTATGCTAAAAACAATTCTTCGTTTCCATGAAAAAGCGAAAGATCTCTACAAAAGAGGTGCTAGTGTAGCTGATATATTTAACAGTGAATTGGTTGTAAGGATTGCAAGGATGAAATACATTGAGAGAAACGAAGTAGATACTAGCTTAAATGAATTAATGAAAGAGATTGACGGATTAACCATTCAAAACTTTGGAGTGGAGGAAAAATAGAAGAGGGGAAAATATGAAAGTAAAAGAGAGATATGAAGCAAGAGAATTTCAAACTGTAATAGAAGTATCAGGACCACTTATTTTCGTAGACTTAAAAGAGACGGGTGGAGTATCTTTTAATGAGATGGTAGAAATTACCACCATTTCAGGAGAAAGAAGAAGAGGACAGGTTTTAGATGTGTCAAAAAATCTGGCAATAATCCAATGTTTTGAAGGGACTTCTGGTCTTGAAACAGACAAAACCACTTGCAGATTTCTAGGAACAACCATGAAAATAGGTGTTAGTAAAGACATGCTTGGTCGTGTATTTAATGGAAGAGGTGAACCTATTGATGGTGGAGGAGATATAATTCCAGAGAAAATACTAGATGTAGCTGGTACTCCAATTAATCCGTCTGCTCGACAATACCCCAAGGAATTTATTGAAACTGGAGTAAGTACAATTGATACTTTGCTTACTCTTGTTAGAGGACAAAAATTACCATTATTTAGTGGAAATGGATTACCTCACAATAAACTTGCTGCTCAAATTGCACGTCAAGCTAAAGTACTTGGTGCAGAAGAGGAATTTGCAGTCATCTTCTCAGCAATGGGTATTACTGCCGATGAAGCAAGATTTTTCCGTGAAGACTTTGAAGCTACTGGTGCATTAGATAAGGTAGTACTTTTCCTAAATTTGGCAGATGATCCTGCTATTGAACGTTTATTAACACCTCGTTTAGCTCTTACAGCAGCTGAATATCTTGCTTTTGAACACGATTATCATGTGTTAGTAATACTAACAGACATCACATCTTATGCTGAATCATTGCGTGAAGTAGCTGCTGCACGAAGTGAGGTACCTAGTAGACGAGGATACCCTGGATATATGTATTCAGATTTCTCAACAATATATGAAAGAGCAGGAAGAATTCAGGATAAAAAAGGCTCAATTACACAGATTCCTATTCTAACTCTACCTAATTATGATATTACTCATCCAGTGCCAGATTTAACAGGATATATTACTGAAGGACAGATATATGTAGATGTAGCTTTAAATCGTAAAGGGCTTTACCCACCAATAAATCCGTTACCTTCACTCTCAAGGCTGATGAAAGACACAATTGGGAAGGGATCAACAAGAAGCGATCACAAATATGTTGCTGATCAGCTCTATGCTCTATATGCAACAGGTAGAGATTTGCGAGATTTAGTAGCAGTTGTAGGTGACGAATCACTTTCTGATACTGATAGAAAGGTTCTAGAATTTGCTGATTTATTTGAACAGAAATTCATTAATCAGGAGTATCATGAAGACAGGTCTATATTCCAATCATTAGATATAGGATGGGATATGTTATCAATCTTTGATGACCCTCAAAAAGTCCTTAAACGTATACCTTCAGAAGTAATTAATAAGTTTCTTCCAGATAAAAGAGATAGTAAAACAGATTTCAATAACGTTAATGTCTGAGTTTTCTCTTCTTTTCTTTTTTATTTTTCTAATGTCATGAGATTTATTTCTTTTATTCCAATTCTACATATTTCAAACCATTGAAATTTGACCACTTCTTTACTTTTAGAAAATTAGGGAATATATCTAGATTAGAGCAAAAGATAACATCTTGTTTATATCCTATTTTTTCTAAATGTTGACCTGCTGTGGAATTACTGAGTAGGGTGTGAATGTTCATAGTATTATCTAAAATTTTCTTGGTTTTTTCCCAGAATTGGTCTTCTGTATGTATTTGATAAGATACTGTCTTGTTAATCTTCTCAACCAAATATACAGCTGTTATCCAATCCTCAATTGCATAGAGATTTGGATTATTAAACACCCCTGCTGGAATAATAACAATTTTCGACTTATTTTTTTTAGATATATTAATTATAATATCCGCAATTTTAGAGAGATTTACAAGTGCGGCGAGATACACATGATACATGGATTCTAAGAGCAACATTGTTTTTGATCCATTGCTTGAAGTAAAAACTACTTGTTCTGATGAAAGATGATTCTCAGCTAAGAGAGCTGTTGGTGAATTTCCATAGTCAAACCCCTCAATCTTGATACCATGTTCTTCACCAATCAATAAGGAACTTGGAAAAAAGTTCTTTTGTAACTGTCTAGCATCTTCCTTATTTTTAACTACATAGATTTTTTTTACACCTAAATTCTTTAACGTAGATAATGTTGTAGTTGCCCTAAAGGTATCTATAATTACAAAAATTGTTGTAGGATCATAATCTATTTTCTTAAGGAAAGAAGGTCTTAGTACAGAAATCTTCATCCAGTTCTCTTTCCATTTCAAATATTTAACTCTAAGGGAAAAATTTACAAGAGAACAGATATAAAAGATAATTAATCTCTAAAGGCCGGGTAGTCCAGCTTGGTAAGATTTTTGCTTCGGGAGTAAAAGATCCTGGGTTCAAATCCCAGCTCGGCCACCAAAAATATCTTGCATATCTAGGTGATGATTTTGTATTTACCACGAACATAGGTGAGTAAGTTTGGATATTCTTCATTCTTCCATTTCTCATCAAGATGTAAAGCAACCACTTCACCAATGAATAAATCGTGAGAACCCAATTCAACTATCTGGTGTAACTTACATTCCATATTTACAGGGCATTCTTCTATATATGGTGTCTTTATTTTAACACTTCTCCCTTTTGTAAAATCACATTCTTTCCATTTATCGTAATCTTTACCGGATTTTGTTCCACAGAATTCAACGGATTCTTTTAAATCTGAGGTAGGGATATTAACAACGAATTCCTTTGAGTTAGAAATTAGATTATAAGAAAATCTTTCTTTTCGTACTGCTATGGCTATATAAGGAGGATTTGAGCAACAAGTTCCTCCCCAAGCTAAAGTTATTATGGACTCTTTTCCTTCATGAAAAGCTGATACAAGCATCACAGGATTAGGATAGAGAGCTGAAGATGGTCTTTCTTGTAATTTTTCCATATTAATCGTATTAGTAAACACGTTTTTGATGATAAATTTTTCCAGTACTACGCTTCACCTAATTTTTCAGTTGATTTCATCAAAGCGCCTATATTTGAAGGGGTGAAAAAACCATCAAAATCTCCAAAACGTTGGATATATTCGACTATATGATTAGCTGTTTCTGTTGGTAAAGTAAAAATTTGTTTGATACCTTCCTCTTCACTACCGATAATATGCTCTGTTGTAAATTTGATTCCTCTACTTTTTTGAATTGCAACAATTTTCTCTATATCTTTAACTAGGTAGGCTATGTGATGAATTCTTCCCCCGTACTTCTGAACATACTTCTCAACAATAGAATCTTCAGTTAAACCTTCACTAACCACAATAACTGGTAATGTTTCATGAAGTTTTAATGTGCTAGTAATTGCGTTCATAGTTAAAACTTTGAAAGTTTTATAATCTTTGTAAGGTACTAGATTAGCAAGTTCAGCCATTGCTTTTTCTCTTTCTCCCTTCTTAACTCTATAAGCTACGTGATCTAATTTAATTATTAAATCTTTCAAACCTGCTTCTTCCATCTCATTGTAAAGTTCTGATACATTTTTTAACATGTAATTTCTTCCTCTAACAGAGAAGAATCTTAAGTTATATTTGAAAGTTTATTTTTTAGAAAATTTAATGAGAAGATATTTTATTTAGCGCAATTATATTTATTTGAGAGCGAATGGATAGTAAGGAAATTCTGTCAACATTTGAATCGATACAAAACTTGGATAATATTTCAGGAATGGAAAAATATGGCATTACACCAGAAAAAACCTTTGGAATAAAGATACCTGTTTTAAGAAAAATGGCTAAGGAAATAGGAGTAAATCACACTTTAGCATTGGATTTATGGAAACTTGGTTATAGGGAAACAAGGATATTAGCAAGCATGATTGATAATCCCAACGAAGTCACAGAAAAACAGATGGAAGATTGGGTAAAGGAGTTTGACTACTGGGAAATATGTGATCAAACGGTTATGAATTTGTTTGAAAAGAAAAATCAAGCACACGAAAAAGCGATAGAATGGAGTTTCAGAGAAAATGAATTTGTTAAGAGGGCAGGTTATGTTATGATGGCAAGACTTGCTGTAAGTGATAAAAAAGCTCACGATGAGCAATTTCAAAAATTCTTTCCTCACATTCTTAGAGGTGCTATTGATAATAGAAATTTCGTAAAGAAAGCTGTGAATTGGGCAGTAAGGCAAATTGGAAAAAGAAATTCAACATTAAACAAATTAGCAATTGAACTCTCTAAAGAAATTCTTACATTAGAATCAAAATCCGCTAAATGGATAGCTAATGATGCTTTAAAGGAATTAACAAGTGATTCTGTGCAAAAGCGACTTAATAAGAGATAGCATTAGAAACATAGAAGACTATTTTTCACCTTTCATTATCTTTTTAGTTTGTTCTCTTATATCTTTCATTTCACTGATTTTGTCCTTTAAGACTTCTTTTAGCTGTTCATTATCAAATGCTTCTAATCTTCCACCACAATGTTCGCACTCAAAATTATTATCCATAGCTTCTTGAAAAGTTACTCTTGGGCATTCTGGATTATTACATGTAAAGAACATATTTGATTCTTCATAATCCAATCTTTCTTTGAGCTTGGACATTACTTCTTGCTGTTTTTTTTCAACAAAAAGATCTATTCTTTCGGGATGTAATGTCCAGAAATATACAAACCAACCTGTTGATTTATCTCTGATTCTTCTGAAAGTAGCTAATTGTAAATCATATAATTTGTAGAGGGATTTTCGAACTTGATTTAATCGCATGTCCAGTTTTTCAGAAATTTCTTCATCGGTAGTTTCTTTATCAGCATTCAAAAGAACAAGTGTTACTTGTTTTACTTCCTCTCCCGCTATATCGTCAACAACTTCAATGAGAGTTTGTCTTTGTCTTTCGGAGATATTAATTTTTGATGCTAGCTTAGTAGCACCAATATCTCCTTCATCATCAAAATCACCTATTGCTTCCCTAGACATAACCAAACTCTCACGTGCAGAATATTGATAGCAATTACAGAAATATTATGTATTTAAACCTTCTTTAACTTTATCTTACGTGGTATATTTCTCTCTCCTATAATCATTTATGAGAGAATTACCTCTATGGAGGATTAATAAAATAAATAAAGCTAAAGAAGAATCTTTCTAAAATGAGTTTAATAAAACAAAAAACAGACCAAGCTGTAGATATTCTCAAGGAATTAAATATTGATATGTGGCTAACATATGTCAGAAAAACTTCAGAAATTCATGATCCTGCACTATACTTCTTGTTAGAGGACCCCTGGCTTACATGGC
>CAZJUB010000043.1:0-21509 GCA_964549075.1 uncultured archaeon
ACTAAGTTCCAATCCGATAAATCTTCCTATCCTCAGTCGTTTGTAATTCTAAAAAATTTCTAGTGTCGATAAAAGCATAAGGTTTCTTTGCTAATGAGTCCATTTTTGAGGGTAGAGTTTTCTCATAAATTTCGTGATCTGAGAGCAGTACTATGCAGTCTGCATACATTAAAGCTTGGTCTAAATTATCTAAAAAGTTGACACCTACTATGTCATGAACCTCCTCTTTAGAGTATAATGGGTCATGTAAATAAGTATCAATTTCTAGATCCTTAAGAATGTTAATAATGTCAATAGTAGGAGAATGACGGTGTTCTTTTACATTACCTCTGAAAGTAAGACCTAGTAGAACAATCTTAGCAATTGGTAATTTCTTATCTAAAAATTCTATACTTTGAATGATCTTTGAAACAACATGTTGAGGCATGGAAAGATTGACCTCACGACTAGCTTTGATGAGAGTAGGTTGAATTCCAAGATTTTTTGCAGTTTGCATCAAAAAATAGGGGTAAACAGGAATACAATGTCCCCCTACTCCTGCTCCGGGTAATAAAATGTTTCCTGAAGGTTCTGAATTGACAGCTTCTCTTACTTCAAGAAAATCTATATCAAGTTTTTCAGATATTTTAGCTAATTCATTTGCAATTGCAATATTGGTGTCTCTGAAAACACCTTTAAAGATTTTAGCTGCTTCTGCTGCTCTTGCAGTACTCATTCTAATAACTCCTTTCTTGGAAATTGAGTTAAAGAATAATACCATTTTTTCAGTACTTTTTGAGTTTACTCCACCAACTATTTTTGGGTAGTTTTCTGTTATGTCTTCTAAGACTCTACCCATGTATGTTCTCTCTGGAGAAAAACCTAAACCAAAATCCTCACCAGCTGTCAGACCAGAATGTATCTCTAGAATTGGCAAAATTACATCCTCAGTTGTACCTATTGGAAGAGTAGTTTCTTGTACAATTAGATGACCTTTTTGTAGATTTTGACCTATTTCTTCCATTAATTCTGTTAAAGGCGTTAAATCAGAAATTTTATCTTCATCTAACTCTATCGGAATAATGATTAATAGTATATCTGCATCTCTAAGTGAATCTTCAACTGAAGCTGTAGCAACATATTTCTTGTTTTCTATACCTTGTCTAATACCTGTCAAAACTCCTGGTTCGCTGACATCTGTTATAATACCTTTATTGAGATTATCAATAAGATTTGAATCAATATCTACTCCTACTACCTTATAGCCTGCATTTAGATAGACTACACTTAGAGGTAAGCCTAATTTTCCTTGACCAAAAATAGCAATTGTAAGACTTCGTTCATTTATTGACTGAATAGCTGAATCAGTATTCATCTCAAAATATTTCATTCTAATTTAAAACTTAAAAGAGGTTTTTAAATTTATGTAAATTAAGAGTAAATAGGTTTTTTTAAGCAAAAAAAATACAGATAAATTAATATTATATTAGTCTTAGCCTATTATGTTAAGATGAGTAAATCTAGACAATCACTCAAATCTTTGTACAATCGTTTCACAAAATTCGAACATGAATTAAGTTTGTTTGACAGAAAAATTGATGATGTATTTTTTTGGGAACGTATTAGATTTACAGTATTTCAAAGAATTTTCCAGAAAACATTAATAGATCAGAATGAAGCACATGAAACTGAAGAAGATGAAAAAGAAGGAAATCTAACAAATTATCTTTTAAAATTTCGAAACTATTTACTATCTATTTTGAGATTCAAAAGAAATCCTCTACTAGCAAAACCACATGATATCCTTATTCTTAGTCACTCAAGACGAAAATTACAGGAAGATGGAAAATGGTGGGATATTTATACTGATTATTTTGCAGATAAACTATCTTACTCCACAATCTCTCTTGAAAGTGATCTGTTTTTCAAGTACAGAAAACCTGCAAAAACAAAGGATCTTTTGTATACTACTTTTATCGATTTTTTAATAGATATGAAACGATATCTAAGTTTGTCTAAAGTGAAGTTCAATGACGAAGAGATTATTTACTTAAGAAAATTATCACAGATGATTAAGCATAGATTCAAACTTTCAATTGACCTTGTTGTTCTGGTATATAACATCTTAACAAAACGCAAACGAAGATTACCTTATCTTTTGAAAATGTTGAATAAAATCAAACCTAAAATTGTAGTAGTGGTTTGTAGTTATGGTAAAGAGGATTTTATAGAAGCTTGTAAAATCAAACAGATTCCTGTAGTTGAAATACAACATGGAGTAATAACAAAATACCATACTGGTTATTCTTTCGAAAAGAGTGGTTTCAAAAAATATACTTTTCCAGACTATCTTTTAACATTTGGAGACTATTGGAAAGATTCAGTAATTTTTCCAATTGAGAAAGAAAACATCATAAGTGTAGGTTTTCCTGAATTCGAGACTAAGAAAAAGAGATTTAAGAATATCAAAAAGAAAAAACAAATCCTTTTTATTTCCCAAAAAACAATAGGAGAGCAACTCTCAAAATTTGCTGTTGAATTGTGTAAGATAAGAAAATTCGACTATAAAATAGTCTATAAATTACATCCTTTTGAAGTATTCAGCTGGTATAAAGATTATCCTTGGTTAGCTGAAAGCAAAATAGAAATAGCAGATCATCAAGGAAAACAGCTATACAGACTTTTTGCTGAATCAGAAGTCCAAGTTGGAGTATATTCTACAGCGTTATTTGAAGGTCTGAGTTTCGGAGTCAAAACATTTCTTGTTGATTTGCCAGGAATTGATTATATGGAAGATTTACTTGAATGGAAAGAAGCAATAAAAGTCAACCGACCAAAGGAACTCATAGGCTTTTTAAAAGATGGTGAATGCGAGAAATGTGATTCTGAAATGTTCTTTAAAAGTGGATCAATTCAGAACATCAAAAATGCATTAGAACAGATCATAGAATCGATTTGATCATTTTTACATGTAATATTTAGTCATTTACTTGTTTTTATAAGTTTGGTGTCAAACCAATACCCCTTGGAATACAATAATGTTTCAAATGACTTACATATCTTTGCAATTCACCTATGTATTTATTATACATGCTTATTCGAAAACCATAAATGTTGGTATGAGACCAAAATTTTAAATAAAGCAAGAACATACGAATAGATATGACAAATGTCAACATTGACGATATTGTCTTCATCTCTGAAACGTCTTTAACAATTCGGGAAAGTAGGAGAAGAACTACTGTTCCTAAAGAAATTGTGGAAGAATTAGGATTAAAGAATGGAGATAAATTGAGATGGTTACTGTTTGAGGATGGTAAAATTCTCTTAACAAAGGTAATGAAGAAAAAATAACTAATTCAAACACTGACTCACACAAAAACCATTCGTAAGTTCTTGTAAATTGAATGAAGGCGTGAAAAAGTGTTAGATTATGAATTAGTAAATATCTGGGAAAGTTTACATGAGCAGATTGTCAGTTGGATTGAATCAGTCATTTTGGAAGGATGGAATTTACTCAGAAGTAAAAGGAAAATGAATGAAATATCTCAAGATTTAGTAGAAAAAATCTCTCTTTCATTAAGTCAGGATTATCATATCAATGAATGGCAATTGATAAAAATGTCAGAGAAATTTAAACCAATAATTTACAATTGGATCGATCATATTCTTAGAATTACATGGGATTTCTTCAGAGATAAAGAAAAATTCAATGAATTTTCGATTTTAATTTCAAGAGATCTAATCAAAGTCTTCCTAGACAATATAAAGTACTCAAAAAAATAACTATGAAAAATAAAAAGAGAATTTTAATCGACGAATGACTAGTACTATTTGCAAAAAAACAAAGAAAGATTACGAGCTCTCATATGGGCTCGTATATTTTTATAGGTTGAATATAACCTAATTGTTCCATCGTGTCTAAGACCTTTTGAACACTTTCTTCAATACTTTCCTTGTCAGTTTCACAAATTACCTCAGGTGCTTGAGGTTCTTCATAAGGGTCGTCTACGCCAGTAAAACCTTTGATTTCTCCAGCTCGAGCTTTAGCATAAAGCCCTTTAATATCTCTTGTTTCACAAATCTCAACTGGACATTTCACATATATTTCCATGAAGTTTCCTATTCTCTGCCTAATTTCTTCACGAACAGAAATGTAAGGCGCAATATTCGCCATAATGGCAATGATCCCATTGCGACTCATTAAATGGCAGACAAAACCTACTCTTCGTATATTTTCATCTCGATCTTCTTTGCTGAAACCAAGTCCTTTGCTTAAGTTTTGCCTGATAATATCTGCATCCAATCTTTCGACTTGATAACCACGTTTTTTTAATTCTTCAGCTACTGCTTTAGAGATTGTTGTTTTTCCTGATCCTGACAAACCTGTAAAGAGCATTGTCACTCCTTTTTGTTCAATGAATTTGTGTTTGTTATTAGCAGAATCAATCAAAATCATAGCTACTTCTGGTCTAGTAAACTCACGTGGAAGCATTTCATTGTTTTCTAACATTTCTCTGACTTTTGTTCCAGAGAGAAAGACATGTGATTCTTTTGAGTGAGGACATGTGCGTTTTGTGACCATTTGTTCACATAATTTGCAGTAAAAAGCGTGCTCAAATTTTAAAGGAGTAATAGCTAGTTCTTCTTTAGTAAATTGATCGAAAATCTCTTGGGCATCATATGTGCCATAATAATTACCTACTCCAGCATGATCACGTCCAATGATTATATGCGAGCAACCATAATTTTGCCTGCTGATAGCGTGTAATATGGCTTCTTTTGGTCCAGCATACCTCATATTTGCGGGGTATACACCTAAAAATGTTCTATCCTTAGGATAATAGTTGTTTAGGATAACTCTATAGGTTTCCATTCTAACATGATGAGGAATATCATCTTTCTTTGTCTCTCCAACTAGCGGATTTACAAACAAACCATCAACTATCTCTAAAGCTATTTTTTGGAGATGTTCATGAGCTCTGTGGATAGGATTGCGAGTCTGAAATGCTACAACAGTTTTCCAATTTTTCGAGTGAAATATTTCTCTTGTCATCTTTGGAGTATATCTATACTCATTGAAGAGCTTATGTGGGAAATCCTCGAAAATTATAATCTCTCCACCTAAGTATATGCTTCCTCCTTGGTAAACTACTGCTACGCCTGGATGCTCACTATCAGAAGTTCCGAAAACACTCTCTACTTCTTCTTTCTTATCAGGAGTGTAAATACTTGATATCTTGAGAATAGCCATGTGAGTGTCATGCCAAGTTAGAGCAATTTCATCACCAACTTCTATCTTTGAAGCAAAATCCTCATCTACTTGAAATGTGATTGGAATAGGCCAGACTATTCCATTTTTGAGTCTCATATCTTTAATAATGCTATAGTACTCTTCTTCCTCTGCAAATCCTTTTAGAGGAGAATAAATCCCTGTTGCGATACACTCAAGATCAGCTAGTTCTCTTTCAGTTAATTCTCTTTTTATTAGAGTTTTAGCTTTCTCAAGGAGATTATAACGTTCTTCCTCATCTACAATATACAAGTCAACTAATTCCCCACCATGAGGAGCTATTAGACTATTATTTTTAACCATTTTATTATTCCTCAAAACTATTTATTATTTCAAAAATTCTATCTGAAGCTACTTTGGATGTGCCAACAATTGAATTTACTAAAGTCTCTGCTTGATTAAAAATGATGCCATGACCATGCTTATCTGTCACAACTCCTCCTGCTTCTTCTAAGACAAGCTTCCCCGCACAGATGTCCCACTCATTTTTTGGAGAAAGACTAAAAGTTGCATCAGCTCGTCCAGAAGCTACTAAAGCAAGTTTATAAGCAATTGATCCAGTTGGAATGATTTTAGCGATTTTCTTGAAGTATTCCCATTCACCACGTTTGTTTTCCGATCTACTTGCTACGATTACAGGTTTATTGTTGATAGTACTTTTTACAATAATTCTTTTGCCATTTAGAAATGCACCTTTGTCTTTAATAGCTGTAAAAAGCTCATCCTTCAAAGGGTTCATTATAGCACCTAGTACAGGTTCTCCATCATAAACTAGTGCAACAGAGATTGAGTATTCGGGAATGTTTTCAATAAATTCTTTAGTACCATCGACGGGATCAACTATCCAAACTTTCTTTTTTGTTAATCTTTCTGGATTATCCTTTGTTTCTTCAGAAAGCCAACCACTATCAGGGAAGGCAGTTAAAAGCTCTTCTTGTAAGATTGTGTTTACTATAAGATCAGCTGTAGTAACTGGATCATGATTTTCTTTAAAGGACTTTTCATAACCGTTTTTTATTACATCAAGCAAAGCAAGATTAGCTTTTTTAACGGCATTACAGAGAATTTGATACTCCTTATCTAACAATTTTATCACACGTACTACAGCTACAACATTTCGCACTAAACAAGTTATTTAAAATGTTCCATGTAACGTTAAACAATTGAAAGCAACTGGAAAATAGAGTATTCATCGATTTCCTTTTTATCTCTAATATTTTGATTTTGTTTCAAATAGAATTCTTCTAAGAACGATTCTTGAGCTTTTGTAAGATCTATGATAAATCTCTCAAGTAAGAAATCCATATCAACTTGAGCTAAAGCTCTTCCTTTCTCCATACTGAGAATATGATAAACCTTGTTAAACTCTATAGAATTGAGTTGTGTAGAAATAGCATAAAGATTCAAATCTTGGTTTTTCGGAGAAATAGTATGACAGTTGTTTAGATGATAATATCCCTTATTATCAACAGCGGAAATGATTTTGTAACCAGTTTGTCTAAGAATGATTTTAGGGCTCTCAACGATATCCTCATCAAAACCTCCTGACCAGAGAATTGAAGGAGTTATGTTTATCCAATCGTTTTGATATTCGATATGAAAAGGTTGTATTTGACTACTAGAAACAAGTCCTTGCTTCCAGTTTTCTCCTATTTTCTCCTTTCTCACAATATTCCTCTGTCCGATCCTTGCTCTAACTCCAGTATGCATAGTTACTAACTCATCAAGCTTTTTCTTCGCTTTTTGTCTCCATTCCTCTACATATTTTTTATCTTGTAAATTAAAATACAAATGAAATCGTTTGTAATTATTTTCTAGAAAACCTGTTTGGGAATTAAGATATTCTTCCCATTCTCCTTTGGTAAAAGAAGTGAGAGAAGATATCCATCGTGCAGGAAATGATACTTCAGAAACAGTTGAGTCAGTTTTACAGATTTTACTCAGAAATGTAATGATTGGTCTCCCTAAAGTAACTCCTTGGAAAGGTTCGAATCCTAAAAGAGAGATGTCTAGAAAATCTGAGTTTTCAAGAATATAAGTCCGTAACTTAGAGTAATATCTCCCAAGTAGATGAGAATCAGGAGTGATTATACCTAAAATACCGTTATGTGCAAGAAGTTCAAGTGAACGTTCTATGAAAATAGGATAGAGACTTAATTTGTATTCAGCAGAAAAGAATCTGTTTCTAAGAAAGTGTTTGAATTCGGGGTGGTATTTTTGAGCATCTCGAAGACCATAAGACATGTAAGGAGGATTGGAAACAATGATGTCAAATATACAAGATTTTCTCTCAGTCAACATTTCTATGGGTTTAAAAGCTGGAGTTGATGAAACCTTTTGTAATGAAAAATCATCTAACAAAGAATTTCCAACACAAAGATTCTTATCAACATCTGGCAAATCCAAATCGGGGAAAAAGAATGACGAGAAGAGTAACATTCTCATTTTGTGAATAAAAAGAGCAAAAGAGTCAAGATCAAAGGCAAAAATGTTTTTGGAAATGAAAGAAAGAAAAGTTTCCTTCTTCTTAGTTGAATCAAGTTTAAGCTGATCTTTTAATAAGTAAAGAAAAGTAATAAGTAGATTTCCTGTACCAGCTGCTATATCAGCAATTTTTATGTTTCTAAAAATAGGTTCTATGTCTGGAAAGTTATTCTTCAAGAGATAATAGTCTAAAGATTTCTTCGCAATAAACTCGGAGATGTAGGAAGGTGTAAAAAACTGACCAAGCTTCTTATTAGAAATCAATTCTCTATTAAAAAAAGAGAGATGAAAAGGAGTAAGATGAGTTTTTGACTGTGTCTCATCTAAGCTTAAAGAAGGAAAAGTTGTTTCAGAAAAATCTTGGAGGTTAAATTTCTTCATTCTTTTGTGAGGAAAATGATTAGCATATTGTAAGAGCTGAGTTGGATGGTTAGATTCTTGTATTAACAGGGAAAGTAAGGAGTACCAAAAGTCATCTGTTAATTCTAGATTCCTAAAAGGATAAAGAAATGGTTCTCTGTTACTCAATACAATAAGTAGAGTTGAAGAAAATAAAAATCTTCCTCATTATTTTTCTTGAGTATTTCATAGATTTGAGTTCTCTTGCAAAGTCGTTGCTGAAACCAAAGAGCGAAAAATTGGTAAAGAAAATCTTACCACGTGAAAAAAATTTGTGTGGTAAGATAGAAAAATCCAACTTGGTTACGATACTTTAAGCATATATTGTCCAGGTATTGTGGAGAAAATACCTTTTAGTTTCACTTTCAAAAATAGCTGAAAGTAACGACATAAAGCCATGAAATTTGATTTCGTAACAGCTGTTTTGTTCACTTTCAATGAGGTCTCTGTGCCATTATAAGGGATTGAAGACACTTTTTTAATTAGAGACAAATGTCAACAATGAAAACTTTACAAGAAACATTGACTTGTGTCGATTGCGGTGGTACTGAGTTCAGCTATGATATCAGACGTGGAGACGTCGTTTGCCGACGATGTGGAATCGTTGCTGAAAAAATTTTCGAAGGGAGCCATTTTCTCGATCGCTCAGAAGATGCTCGAACAGGCAGTCCAGAAAGTCGTAGAAGTCATAGTACAAGCTTCAGAGTAAATGAAGCTCATGTAGAAAAACGACCAAAGTATAGAAGAATGTATCAGGCAGAGAATTCTCAATATTCGGCGATAGAAGAAAATAAAGCAAGAATACTTACAATTCTAACACGTTTAGGTTTATCTGAGCATACACGCAATGATCTAATGTATGAGCTCAACAAGATATATGCGAGTGAGAAGAGAAAAGGGAATAAAATAACTAATATTTTTCTTGTGACTGCAGCTTTAACTATCAAGTATTTGAAAAACAAAGGAATTCCTTGTTCTATCAACGATATTGTGGCACTTTTCAAAGAACATCATTGTAAACTCTCTTCCAAGGCTGTTAGAGACTATATCTTAGACTCCAATATGAACTATACAACCAGTCCAGCAAAATCCTTTGTTCCTAAGTATTTGGCAGAACTCAAAGAGATTGAATCTTTCAAAGAGAGGTTAGAAAATATTCACCCTGAAGATGAATTAGGATATGAAAAATTAACAACTACGATTCAACGTTTGGCTACAAAACTTTGCGATCTCAAGGTAAATGGCCGCAAACCCTCTGTATTTGCGGTTTCCTGCATTTTCTTATCAATTAATATGGTTGGGAAACGATTTATTGGCGAACCTCTTATTACCAAAGAAGAGATTTCTCGTTTCTTAGGTACTCCATCCACTACTCTTCGTGAACATGTTCGTTACGTTCAAGATAATTTACGAATAAATCTATAGTTTCCTTCTTTCCCTTTCCTTTCCCTTCCCTTCCCTTCCCTTCCCTTCTTTTTACTAACACAAATTTAAAGAACTCTTTTCTTATTATGTAATTGTATAATATCTATAATGATTCCCTATGACTATCTCCAAATCTGAACAGAAGAAATTCCTAAAAGACCTTAAAGCTAAACATTCAATCACACGTCTTGACGCTCTTCACGACCTAAAAAAACATGATCTTGATGCTATTTTTGCTCTTGATACTCTTATTGAACTTGTGAAAGAAGATGATGATGATATGGTCAGGTTCAATAGTTTGGACATTCTGTCCGTTCTAGCTGGAGAATCTGAAATAGCGCTTAAAGCTATTCAAGAAGCTGCAGCTTCAGATCATTTGGGAGTCAGCAGGAAAGCAACTCGACTTTTATCAAAAATTAAAACTGTTTTAGAAGAGATTCTTGTACCAGAAGAACAACCAGAACCAGAAGAAGAGATGGAACCTCTCTCTGATGAGTTATTCGAAAGAATAGAGACTCCTATAGCTGCAGAAACTAGCACCTCTCCTCCTGTTGCTCCAGCTGTTCCACAACCAGCGTCTTTTCAAACAACTACAGATGAGCAATTTGATGAAAGTGAATATGGTGAAGAAGCTCCAGAACTGTCTCCAAGATTAGTTGAAGAAGATATTAGTAATATTCCTATGCCAAGTTCCAGCCCTCCTCCTGTTCCTTCTGCGCCTTCCATTCCTTCAGCAGGACCTATGCCAAGAGCTGAAGACACAATCGTACCTGAACCTCAGCAAGAACCTAAGAAAAAACAAGAATTAGAGTTAGATGATGTCACTGATTCTCCTATCCAAACCACTTATACAAATTTGAAGATTCTGATTGAAAGTCTTAAAGAAGAAGGGCAAGACGAAGAAATTTTGTTCTATACTATGACTATGTTTAATGAATCGATGGATTTCTTGAAAGATCATCTGGTTGAGCTTATTGGTATAGAAGAAGAGATGGACTGGCCAAAATTTATGGATTACAAATTTGAGCCAGAAGAAGAAAAAACTTTGCGCGATCTTATTTCTATGGTAGCAGGAGTACTTAGAGATGGTAAGGTAGAGTTTTCGAAAATTGAAACTTTGAATTTTTTTGGAACAATGGCTCAGAAATTTGAAATGATTGAAGAGACAATTGTATTCTATGTAGCTGTCGTAGGGAAAGATCAACAGAATCTTATCGCTATTTATAATCTCGGACTTTTATACGCCAAAATTGGCAATATGGATGAAGCAATTCAACAGTTTCAGAACATCTTAGAATTCGAACCTAATAACACAAATACACTTTCCAAGCTAGGGGATATCTATCTGCACAGAAGAAACGACTATAAGCTTGCATCAGATTATTACAAAAAAGTGTTAGAAGTTGATAATAAGGATGTTGTGACAGGCTTAAAATTAGCAGCAGCATTAAGTAAAGCAAGTGAATTTGATGAAGCTACCTCAGTTATAATTAAACTTCTAGGTGTAGATGAATCTAATCCTGATTTATGGCTGAATTATGCTGTTTTACTTGTAAAACAAGTTCATTTTGAAGAAGCTCTTGATGCCTACAACAAAGCTTTAGATATTGCACCAAAAAATTGGGATTTCAGAGAAAAAGCTGAGAACGAAAAGGCTAGAGTTGAACAGATTATCAATGCGCCTGAATATGCAGAAACAGATGATGAAAGTTTACACTATATGGTAGATGAAGAACGAAAAATAAAAGTAAGTAAACTCTTTATTTTTGCACAGGAACCTGTAGACGACGAAGTTTTTATGGCTATTTTTGATTGGTTCAAAAAGACTAAAGAAAAATATAATGTTCCAGATGACTTAGTACCTAAATATGGCAGTATTATTGATAAAGAACAATTCCCAATAGATCCGCTTAGAGCACAAGGATTTGCAGAATCGATTTTTACAGAACAGTTTAATAAAGAACTCGATTTATCAAAATTCCATCATGAGTTATATGATTTAGAAGGATACGGTAAAATCATTGTTTTTATGGAAGAAGCTTAGAAATCTCTTCTCATTCTACTTGCAAAAACAAGATTTTAATTAAGTAGCAATGCTCATACTTTTGCGTTTTTTTAGCGTTTTTATTACCTGGCTTACAACCATTACAGAACAAGCAAATATTAAAGAGAAAGAGGTTTTTTCAGAAGATATTGCTAGAACATCTATTAGAACAGTATCTTCTATACTATTCCCAAATAGATCAAACAGAACAAGAGTAACATTAACAGTTCCTTCATGCGAAATTTCATAAGGATATATTATTTCTGGATCATTTCGCCATGGATATGAAAAAACTAGGCTATTATCAACATAGATTGAATAGTTCCATGGTGTCGCGTCATGAACTTCCCATATTAGTTCAACAAAAGAATTATTTTCTCCAACCGATAGATCTTCAAGAGGAACAATTTCAGGAGGATCATCTTCTTCAGTCAGAATCCTATAATGAATCGCTTCAATTGCATCTACTTGTATATTCGCCCCAGAGCTATAAACAATCTGAATATAGCGAGCTTTGTTGAATCTTATGTTACCTAAATCAAAGCTTTCGTTCCCTACACCACTTTCTAGAAAATCAAAGAAAACTGAAGGATCGTTACTGACTCTTACATTATAAACTCCGCCAGTAGCAATTATCCAAAAATCATCTCCATCCAGGTTCAATATTTCTTCACCTTCACCCATATCAAGTGTGATGAATCCATTACTATAAGATGATGTAATAGTGGTATACTCGTTATCAGCTGGTCCTACAGAAGCTTGACCATTAAAATAGAAGAATGAATCATCCTGCAAAAAATCATCTCCATATGGATCTCCAAATTCTAGAAGAACAGAAATCCATTGCTCATAGACAATTGAATGACCTCCAGCATCTTCAATAAAAAGAGTGACATTATAAATCCCTGGAAACCAGTTTGTTGTCCACCAATCTTGGATATTTACTCTGATATATTTAGAATAAAATAATTGTTCGAAAATAAGACTGTCATTTCTGTAGAGGTAAAAAGCTGAACCTCCGTGTATCTCCCATCGCAGAATAGCTGGAATTCCCCAATATAGAGTGTTTTGTGGAGTTTCAACAAAGATGGGAACAGCTGGGGAGTAAATATGTAAAAAAGATACTGATTCATTTACTAGCATGTTTTGATCAAAAGCTTTGAACTTAATTTCATAGTATCCTTCATCGAGAAGTGGTGTTTCAATCTCAAATGCTTGAGTTGTATTTTCCCATTTGAATGTTGTGAGAATATCATTATCTAAATATATCTCTACATAATTTGGAAGAGCATCATAAATAGACCAGGATAAAATTGAAGTTTTATTCCACTCTAAGTCGATATCTTCAGCTATTAAGTAAAAATAAGGTGCTTCAAGAGGATATATGGAAACATTAAAATTATCATTGAACACAGAAAGACTTTGGTTAAAAATCTGAAATTCAACAAGGTGGACTCCAATACTAAGAGAGTTCAAATCCAGGATAATGTTTTCTCCTATCCAAGAATCAGCTAAGCGTAAAAATCCATCAATCGTTATATTAAATGATAAAGGAGAGATAGTAACACCTGCCCAAGTAATATTTGAATTAATCTGTCCTAGTTCAATTCGAGTAGGACCATTTCTTTTGATGAGAAAATTTTGAATAGAAATTGAGACTTCACTTGTTGAAATATGACCTTCATTATCAGACAAAACCAATGTTAAATTATAATATCCTGCACTCAGTTTCCCTAAATTTGTATTTAAATATGAAGGTTTCCAGAATTTATCAAATACATGAAATCCACTTTGTACAACACTATTGTTGAGATAAATTGTGTAAGTTCCTTGAATATCAGATTCTGTTTTAAAGTTGTATGCCACTTTCCAAGATACTTCAACATCATCTTTTGGAGTAAGAAGAACGTCTTCAGATTCAAAAATTGTAGGTTTATAGTTAAATCTTTGAGCTCTATAAATACCATAAGAATAATATTGACTTACCCAATCATAATTCAACTCCCAAATTAGCTCTCCTTCTCTATTAACTTCAACAAGTCTCGCACCAATCTCTGATTCAGCGTGACTAGGAGTTCCAAACACACCAAAGAAATTTCCATTAGGAAGTAAATCAGCATTACCCCAATAACCACTCCAATAACTTCTTGGAGCTTCCCAAGTGAATGATTCATTAGCAACCAAGTTGACATCATCAATTACAAGTTCAACGATTCTGGAAGTTCTTGAATAGGAATCTGTCTGGTTATGTCGATCATTATCAAATAGAATAAAAGTATTATCAGCTATTCTTTCTATTGAATGAGCGTGGTAGAATAGATTATCCATTATAATTCCATGTTTATTATATAGAGTGAAATCTCCATATTCTCCTAAGGACCAAATGATATTTTTTGTAGAATAATCTATCTTATAAAAAGTGTTCAAGTTTCTAGAATTGTAATAGATTATATCTTCTTCTTCATCATAAAATATGGTATTACCATGAGTTACATCAATTTTATATTGTCCTTCATAATCTATGAACGGACAGTAATTCTGGATACCAATTATATCATAGGTATCAAGCGACCAAATAAGATTTGAGTTTAAATCATACTCATTAATTAAATCTGTCATAAATAATTTTCCGTCAATCTCCCTCTCTCTTTGTTCAAGAACAAAAATTGTGTCTCTTGTTGAAACATATTCAAGTTCATGGTGCCCATAAAATCCGAGTTTAACAGTAACTCCTGTTTCAAAATTCCAAAGTGTTGCATAAGGATCTCCATAAAGAACTGTTGTGGAATTAATCATCTCAGCAGAACATGAAGTTAAGCTTTCACCTAAAGAAATCAAAAAGTTTGAATCAATCTCTTTATAGGCTATTATAGTACCATTTAAATCTGAAATCGCAACCATTGTTGAAACTCCTTTACCTGTAATAAAACTACGTTTTTCCATAGTAAATAAGATTAAACTATCATAAGGTTCTCCATAATAATACACGTTAACACACCTATTATCATAGAAGTTATTGAGTTGATTTACTTGTTCAACAGGTGCAATAGTGTTTTTAACTGAAGGACTATTATCTGTTTGCGGGACGAAGTTTGTATTTTTTGAATTTGTAACTAGATTCGTAAGAGAATTCACATTTGTATAAATCAAGAAGTTACAGAAAAGGAGCATCATAAAACTGGTTTTTATAATCCTTCTGAAACTCCGCCAACCTCTCTTAGATTTATACATATTTACAAGTTATGAATGCACTCTTTAAGTATTTCTTAAACAAATAAAAATGAAAAAGAGAAGAGTTATTTTTCTTAATATTGCTTTCTTTGGAAAATTATTGAAATACCTACTAAGGTTATGATAGTAAATATCATAGGTAAAGCAGTTGCACCTTTAGTGTTTAAGATTTCAACAACCACCGTATCCTCTGAAGAAAAACCAAAGAAATCAGTAGCAGTTAAAGATATGTCGAGAATTTCTGGTTCTGTAATAGTATATGAAAAATGAATATTGTTTTCTAACCATTCACCTTCTTGATAAATTTCATCATTTATTTTTATAACATAACTCCAAGGATAACTTTCGGTTATTTCCCAGGTAAATTCAACAGTAGACTGATTGTTCCAAACTGAGAAATCTTCAATTGGAGTGATAACAGGTGGATCTGTTTCTGGTGTTATTGCTTCAAGATGAATAGCTTCAATAGCGTCTAGATAAACTTCACCTCCAGCAAGGTATTGAATTTGAACATATTGAGCATATTCTAATCCAACGTCATTGAGATCGAAACTGGCATTATCAGAAGCGTCACCTATTGTAATTAAAGGTTGTTGAATATTATTCCCGACTTTAACATTGTAAGCTCCAGAATGGCTTATTACAGTAAAATCATCTCCTGTATCATTCCAGATTCTCTCATATAATCCCATATCATAGGTAAGGTATCCATTTCCATATTCTTTAAATAATTCAGCATATTCTGCATCTGGTGCTCCTAAAGCATTCTCACCAAAACGGAAAAAACCAGAGAGAGCATCAATCATCTCATCAGCATACGCATCAGCTGGTGGTGTATTAAATTGAATTGGATAAGTCGTATCAACACTTGCACATACAAGAGAAGGTATCAATAAAATAGATGCTATAAACATCGCAAACGTAACTTGATATACGTTTCTCTTCATATGGTTTATTCACATACAATAAGTAAAAAATCTTTTCCTAAAAAATGTAAATAGAGGAATTTATCCTCTTTTCAAGAATTTTGGAAGTTTATCTGTCTTCCTAAGAATAAAGTATGTTCCAACAAGTATACCAATTGTTAACACTGGTACCAAGGTCCCAACAAGTATTTTTGTTACTTGAGCAGCTTTATCTAAAAGAACCTCAACTCCTTGAACACCATCTTGATTTTCCACTACGATTGCAAGAAATTTTGCATTTGAAGGAACGTTAGTCAGAGATATGTTTAATGCATTGGATTTAAAGAACGCATCGAAAGTAAATGTGTTTTCATAAATCACTTGCTCATCAGCAACAATCTTTATTGTACCTGAAGTATCATAATCTCTTTTGAAACAATCCCAAGTTAGAAGATTAAGGTCTAGAGCACCACTTTCAAGATCAAGTGTACTGGATTGTATTTCAATGACTGGTTTTTCGTAAAATCTCTCAAAACTCTGGATCCAGAAATAAGTATTGTTAAAGCCATCTATCATCAGTTCCCAAGCTACCTCACCATTAGGAGTAACTTCAGTTAGATAAACTGGATCTCTGAGGTTCATCACTTCAGCTTTATTTGCAAAAACGCCAATTGTGTTGCCGTTAGGTAAACGATTTGCATCTCCACCTGACTCAGGTAAGTAATAACTCTGGTTAGAAGGTGTCCATGACCATACCTCTTTTATTGTCCGATTTACTTCATCTATTTCGAACTCTACCATTCTTGACCAACCTAATGCTCCTTCCAGATGCATGGTCATAGGATTACTTGTGTTATAAAGATCATTATCAAAAACGATGAATCTATTTTTTCCTATTTTTTCAAAACCATGTGGAGAATGCATTATTGCATCAACGATTTGATCATTTTTATCATAGAACGTAAAATTAGAATATCTTCCAGCTTCCCAAGTAATATTCTTAGTTGTGTAATCTATCTTTGCAATTGTATCTAGATTGCGGACATTGAGATAGATTGAACCTTCAGCTTTATCCCAGACAAAGGAGTTTGAATGCATCCAGTCGACACCGCCTGCAAAAGTTAAATTCAATCCAAACTCATTATAGCGAGTATAATTGAAAGGGATGTAATCTTGACTATTCCATTGCCAAACTAATGTACCATTTAAATAATATTCCTTCAAATCATCATATATGACATTTAGAGGCCAACCATCAACTTCTACAGTTTCGTTTACATTCTTATGATCTTCAAGAACCATGATAGTCTGAGTAAATGGATTATAATCTAAGCAATGATGACCTGCAGGTATTGGTAAAGTAACCCTTACTCCTGTTTTAAAGTTCCATAATTCCAACTGTCCATTTGTTTTTCCTCCACTAATAATGGTAGTAGAATTCAAGAATTTTTGAACAGTATTTAAACTTCCTTCACCCAATCTATAAACAATCTCTCCCCTGCTGTTTACAATTAGAAGATCGCTATTAAAAATGTCAGGGATTCCTCCATGAACCTGACCTAAATTGTATGGATCAATGGTGACTGCTACATAAGGTAATAGAGTAAGACCTTGACTATTGAATAAATCTGTATTCTCAACTCTTAATTTAATATTATCAGATACTTCGTAAGGCGAAACATAAGTTCCCATTATGGTGGCTGCAGCTGTATCAACAAGCCAGCCAACAGCAATTACATCCTCTAGATTTCCCTCAAAAGTTAGCTTCCCAGATTGAAACGCTTGTTGAGTACTTAATTCTGCACTCAATATCTCTTTAGCCACCGCAAAAGTAATTTCAATGTAAATGCTATATGTTGTAGGAGGTGTCGTTACTATATCAAGAGAAAGAGAGTCATTACCAATCGACAGCCAAAGATTTCCTCGATCTGTAATGTTCAACAACACTTCCTCTTCCCAACCTTTAAGTTTCTCAAGTACATCTGGACTATTGTCTGCAACATATTGAGCGAATATCACAAAATCAGGCATATTTGACCACTCAAATGTATTTTCATCTAATTTCTCACTTAAGTCATCCTTGATATCTAAGATATACTGAGGGGCATTAGATAAGTCAAAAGGTTTAGCTACATATGCAAATTTAAGATAAAGAAAGAAACTACCTCCTCCTGCAATTATCAACCCTAGAACAATTCCTACAGATATAAGAATTGTTTTTGTTTTCTTTTTCATAAGTCAAACCTACTCTCTTACAGAGACTTTTCAAGTTTTTGGTATTATTTTTGGAAAAAAAATTATAGCTGAGGAGACCTATAGCAAGTTTTTTTTATTCTTTTCTTTAGTCTAATTCGATTAGTTGTATGAAGAAGAAATCCAAAGATAAAGATGGTTTACCAGAATTTACTTTTCCAGTTTCAATGTATTATTTGATGAAATTACTAAATAAAACTAAACTTACAACAATTAAACTTGGTAATTTTGAATCAAGATTCATGAAGAAAAAGATAAACAAAATTGAGATTGAAAAACCAATCTATGTAGTTGGGCTTGCTCGAGCTGGTACAACAGTAACTGTAGAACTGATATCTGGGCATCCAGATGTAGCTGTACACAGACATATGCATCTAATTGATCCTTTTATGCCTCAGATACTGCATAAAATCGCTAAACTACTGCCATTTATCTTTAAAAAGAAAGTAGAACGAGTACACAAAGATGGTTTGGCTGTAAATAGAGATAGTCCTGAAGCTGTAGAAGAGATGCTATGGTTAAGATTTTTTGATAACCTTCATAATGAGAATGTCTCTAATATCAAAGATGAGAAAACATCTAATCCAAAATTTGAGAAATTCTATATTGAGAGTATCAAGAAGCTTATGATAAGTCAGAATGCTACAAGGTATGTTACTAAGAACAATTACAATATCTCCAGGATGAAGTATCTACGTAAGTTATTTCCGGATGCTAAATTTGTTCTGGTTGTTAGACATCCTGTCAACCATATTGCTTCCTACATCAAACAGGAAAGGATATTTCTAGAAATGGAGGAAACAAATAAGAAAATTAGAGATTGGATTACTATAGTTGGACATGAGGAATTTGGTACAAATAAAATTTTTATCAACCTCAATTCTCAAGAGAAGATAGATAAAATCCGTGCTCTTATCGAGAATAAAAAGACTTTCGTCAAAGGTTATGCTTTCTACTGGAACGAAATATATTCTTATGTAACAAAACTTCTGAAAGAAGATAAGAATCTTGCTCAAAGAACCTTAATTATACGATTTGAAGATTTAACAGATAATTCTGCTGAAACTATAGATAAAATCATCAACCATCTTGAATTAGATGAAGAAAAAGCAACAGAGTTACGAGAAAATTATATAGAAAAGCTTCATCAACCGACCTACTATAAGCCATCTTTTAGTGAAGAAGAGCTCGAAACTATTAAAGAAGAAACTTATGAGGTAGCAAAATTATACGGTTATTATTCAAACTGAACTTTCCTCCTCTTTTCGAAAAGCTCATATAATCTCATCTGTTCTAAAACAATGTGTATAAAGAGAAGAAGATATTAGCAATCGTCCCAGCTCGAGGTGGATCTAAAGGAATACCAAGGAAAAATATCCGATTCCTAAACAGAAATCCTTTGATTGCTTACATAATAAGAACAGCTAAATCGTCTAAGTATATTGACAAAACTGTTGTAACAACTGATGATAAGGAAATAGGAAATATTGCTTATATCTTTGGAGCAGATAAGATCATCGAAAGACCAGCTACATTAGCTCAAGATCAAACTACTTTAGATCCTGTGATTTTTCATGCAATGCAAAATTATGAAGAAGAATCGCATGAAAGCTTCGATATCATTATAACACTCCAACCAACTAGTCCACTTTTACAGTCAGAAACCTTGGACAAAGCAATAGAGAAATTTGTCCAACAAGACTGTTCAACCGTTATCTCGGTGGTTCAAAAACGTCATCTTTTCTGGGAAAAGAAAGAAGGAAAACTCTCTCCTTATTATCCTAAAAGATTGAATAGACAAGAGTTGGATCCTGTCTTTTTTGAGACAGGAGGATTTGTGATATCTAAAAAGGAGATAGTTACAGCTGAATCAAGGATGGCAGAACCTTTAGATATCCAAGAGATCTCAGAATGGGAAGGGATTGATATAGACAATTATCTAGATTGGTCTTTAGCCGAAAAAATACTTTCAAGGAAGAAATTTCTTCTGAGAGTTGACGGAGATCATGAAATAGGTTTAGGACATATTTATCGAATGATTTCTCTTGCAAGTAATCTCCTTGAACATGATGTGAAGTTTGTGATCAAGAAAAGTTCTGATTTAGGATTAGAGAAAGTATATGCACACAATTTTTCAGTAATAGAAATAGATGAGGAAAAAGAATTCTTCAAAATAATTGAAAGAGAAGAACCAGATATCATCCTTTTAGATATTCTGGATACCAAAGAAAAGTATTTGCAACAAATTAGAACCTATAATCCGCTTCTTGTTTCATTTGAAGATTTAGGAGGTGGACTGAAGGAAGCTGATTTGGTTTTCAATGCTCTTTATTCTGCAAATATAAAAACAAATTTAGACCATGTTTTCAATGGTTACAAATATCTGTGCTTAAGAGATGAGTTTAATCTTGTTCCCTTCAAAACAATAACAGAAAAAGTGAACAACATTCTTATCACTTTTGGAGGAGTTGATCAAAACAATCTTTCTGAAAAATGTCTTCAGATTATACGAAAATTAGACTTGAAAGACATCGAGATAACTTTGATATTGGGTTTGGGGTATAAACACCTTGAAAACATCCAGAAACTTGCTTCTGAGATGAATAAATCAGGATTCCAAGTAGATGTTCTTCAAGATATAAAACTCATGTCTCAGCACATGTACAAGGCTGATTTAGCTATTACTTCAAATGGTCGAACAGTCTATGAAATAGCTGCTTTGGGAATACCTTGTATCTCTGTTGCACAAAATGAAAGAGAGACCCATCACACTTTTGCTGAGGAAACAGCAGGTGTTATTTATCTCGGTCTAGCTGATGAAAGTATCGATGAGAAACTGACTGAGATTATCAACCAGCTGATAAATGATTACGATAAACGATTAGAGATGAACAAATCTCATCTCAGATATGATTTAAGGAGCGGAATAACAAGGATACTTAGGTTGATTTTTGATAAGTATAATGAAAAATTCCCTTCGAATATCTTAAATATCCAACCAGAATAGCATTCATATGAACAGTTTGAAGATTGGTGATAGAATCATCCAGGAAGGTGGGAAACCTTTCATTATTGCAGAAGCTGGAGTGAATTATGAAAATAGTATGGAAACAGCTTTAGAGATGGTTAGACAAGCAGCGAAAAATGGTGCTGATGCGATAAAATTCCAATCCTATAAAGCTGAGACTATAGCTGCAAAGGATTCTCCAGCGTATTGGGATACAGATAAGACCCAAAGAGATTTCTTCAAACTTTATGATTCCTTTGGGGAAGATGAATACAAAGAACTAGCAAGGGAAGCAGAGAAACAAAAGATTTTCTTCCTCTCAACTCCTTTTGATAACGGTGCTGTAGATTTTTTGGAACCTCTAGTTCCACTATATAAAATCGCTTCAGCTGATATAACAAATATACCTTTCTTACGATACATTGCAAAGACAAAGAAACCCATTTTTCTCTCAACTGGAGCTGCAACCTTAGGAGAGATTCAGAATGC
>CAZJUB010000044.1:0-20770 GCA_964549075.1 uncultured archaeon
TAGTATGGTTGACAGGCGAGAGGTCCAGCTGCAGCCAGTGCTTCTACCACAAATTCCTTTACACCTTTTATTCCTTTGCCAGGAGGAATCATTTTCATTTTGCCAACATTTGATGATCCTCCACCTTTTGGCATAGCTATAATCTCACACCTATCTCCTTCCACTTAATCAAAATAAAACCAAGGAACGTATCCTCGTAATCCAACATTGTTTTTGGTGTTTCCTTTGAACATATCTACTGCATTTGGTCTAAGTGGAACAGCAGCAGTAGCTCTTTTTGTTGCTTTTATTAGAGCTGTTTTAATTTCCGATTTCAGAGGGAATTTATCGCCTACTTTTATAAAGAAAGCAACAATACCAGTATCTTGGCACATAGGTTTGATTTGTGTTTCTGCAATGTTTACATTCTCATTTATCGCATGTAATTGAGATTTTCCTAATGCTCCTTCTGTTTCTCTCTCTCCTTTTAGTAAAGCTTCTCTTACTTCTTAAGGCAATTCAGTTGCTGCTATTTTTAATAATCTTGTAGCAGTATCTTCTATTACTTGAGCTATATCTTTCATTTCTATCACAATTCCTTTAAAATCTCAACCTTCTTTGCTTCAATGTTCTTTTTTGATTCTTCGGTTAAGTTGCCTCCGTAAGTATCAATGGTCACTGTTAATGGACCAAATTTTTCAACCTCATAAATCCAAAGTGATTCTGGCATTCCTAGTTCTTCTAACCAGAAAACATCTTTTACTTCCTTTATTCTATCAGCTGCAAGCAAAGCAGCGCCACCAGTAAAATAACCATAGATGCAAGTCTCTTCTTGACAAGCTTTAGTTGTTCTCGCACCCATTCCTCCTTTTCCTATAATCATACCAGGATGGAATGCTTTGATGAATTCATCTTGGAAGATTTCCATTCTTGCGGAGGTAGTTGGACCTGCAGCAACTACAGTCCATTTGTCATTCTCATCTTTTTGCATAACTGGACCACAATGGAAAAGACCTATTCCTTTAAAATTCACAGGTGGTTCTTCACCTTTTTCATACATCTCTAATGCTTTTAGGTGAGCTTCATCACGAGCAGTTACTACTGTTCCTGATAGATAAACAATATCCCCTATTTTTACCTTTTTTAAGTCTTCTTGGGGAATTGGAGTAGTCAAATAGTGTTCCATATTTTTCGAGCTTAAACAGCTTTATTTAATCTTTCGAAGAGGACTTATGAGTACCGTCATAATAAACAAGAATTGTAGTCAAAATTATATAGAAGCTTGTAATTGTTTAGTATTAACAGTGAATATCTCATGTCATCTATTACTCAACTTTTAGAACAAGTTACCCAGCTTATTATAGATGCAAAGAGTATTGTAATTTTCACAGGTGCAGGTATTAGTGTACCAAGTGGTGTACCTGATTTCCGTACTCCAGGGGGGTTATGGGATATATATGATCCTTATGAAGTATCGACAATGAGAGCTTTTAAGAAAAAACCTGAAAAGGTTTGGGAGTTTTTCAGAGAATTATATGAAAAATTTAGTAATCCAATACCAAATCCTGCACACTTTGCAGTTACAGAAATCCAAAAGATAAAGGGAGTGGATACAACGCATATAATAACGCAAAATATTGATGGTTTGCATAGAAAAGCAGGAGCAGAAAATGTTTTTGAAATTCATGGGAACGCTGAAGTAATGCAATGTTATAAGTGTGGATTTGAAGAAGAACTAGATATTGAGAAACATCTCAAAACTCTACCCTACCCCCTATGTCCAGAATGTGGTAAGCCTTTAAAGCCAAAAGTAGTGCTTTTTGAGGAATTACTTGACAATAATCTTTTCCAAAGAGCATTGAGGTTGGCAGTAAAAAGCGATTTAGCTATTGGAATTGGAACTAGTTTAGGAGTTTTTCCAGCTGCTGACATTTTACTTGCACCACCTCCTAGAACAAAGAAAGTTGTTTTTAATCTCACCAAAACTTACTATGACCATTTGATTCATTATAGAGTTAGAGGTGATGTTGTAAATACCCTTCCTGAACTAGTGAAAGAAATTAAGAAAAAAATGGGAGAAGAGTAAAATTAAATATTTTTCAATAGATAGGACATTCAGAAAGTTTAAAGTAGTAAATAGATTAACTTATTGTCGTAAGGTAGATTGTAATGTCATATGATAAAGATCCTGATGAATTCAAAAAGAATGAACCAGAACAAAGTTCTTTTCAGCAAGAATTACGTAATGCTATAGAAGAACAAGCAGAAGAAGTTGATGAAAAAATTCAAGATGAAGAGCCACAGTATAAGGAAGAGAAAATGCAGGAAGAGAGGGAACCAAAGCGAGAGCCTGAACCTGAACCTGAACCTGAGCCAGAGGAAAAGCCTAAACCAATAGCTCTACCAGAAGAATCTAAAGAGAAGAAAAAAGAGAAAGAAAAGAAGGTAGTCTATTCGCGTATTGATGTTGATCTTTGGAGAACCAAAATGCATAAACAGGAGTGGGGTATAAGACTCGATGCTCAAAGAGCACAGAAAGACAGACAATGGACCAGAGATATGGATCAACTGGGAACTGTTAAAATAGATGGAGAAGACTATGGTATTTTAGCTATCCGAGAAAATGCTTGGAAAGAAAAAGATCATCTAGAAAGAAGATTTGTTATGAAATTATTTTCACCTAGTGGTTATTGGAGAGCTAGTATTGAAAGACTTCAAGGAGAAAGCTTTGCTAATTCCTTAGCTATAAAAGAACCTTCCCCAGCTTACATCTGTGTTTTCAAACACACACGTAACTTGTTCCGAATTAAAAGATTAGCCCATTTTCCTCGTTTTCAAGGTCAAATATTTGGATTTAGTTATTTAGATGAAAATGATATTTTCCAAACATTTGTCATAGATGATAAACGACTTAGATTTGGTTCAGATTGGGTCATTAAAGATATTCATAATAAAGTTGTTGCAAAAATAGATGGAAAATTCATGAACTTAGGTGGAAGATTTAAGATACAAATTTTTAAAGAAATGCTAGCAAAAGATAAAACATTTTACACTATGCTTATACTCTTTAGTTCTACATTGAGGTACTATAAAGATATCAAGAAAAACATAAAGAAATCACTGAAAGAACTCAAACAATCTGATGTTGAAGTAAAACTAGATGAAAGTGAAACTAATCTTTATCTCAATCCTAGAAAATTATCAATTTAAGCTTCCTTTTTTTTTAATTTTCTCATTTTATTATAATAAATAGCATTTTTATAGTTAAATAAGATAAATCTAATGAAGGAAATAGTATGACAATTGAAGTCAATATTCGTTTCAAGGTAGCTTTCGACCTTATTATCGAAGCTAATCAAAAACTTGAAGATTCTAATCTATTAAAGTATCTTAAAGTTAATCCGAAAAAGACGAACGAATATCGTGCTTCTCCACACAATTATCAAAAAATACTTCAAATCCTTCAGTCTAGAGATTATATATTAAAATCCTCAATACTGGAAAATCCTAAGTTATCTGAAAACTATCAAAAACGGATGAAATTGAAACTAAAGCTTAGAGAATATCAAGAAAAAGCTCTAGCAGAATTTCTTGAAAATGAGGGAAGAGGAATAATAATTCTACCAACTGCTGCTGGAAAGACTATAATAGGTTTAAAAGCTATAGAGAGATTACAACAAAAAACAGTCATAGTTGTTCCGACGAAGAATCTTCTCTATCAGTGGGTTGAACACCTAACTAAATATACTTCGTTATCCAGAGATTTGATTGGACAACTTGGTGACCAAGTAAGAGATATTAAAGAAATTACAGTAACAACTTACGACAGTGCACGATTGAATATCAATGAACTAAGAAAAAAATTCAATTTTATAATCTTTGATGAAGCTCATCATGCAGGAGCAAAAGAATCATTGAAAGTATTAGAAGGATTACCTTCCGCTTTTAGACTTGGTTTAACTGCAACTCCAGATAGATCAGATAAAGCAGAGGAAATTTTGTTTGATTTAATTGGAAAACCAATCAAAGTTGCTAAGGTTTCAGATCTTGCTGAAAATGGTTATATCGCCAAATATCAACATCAAACAATTAAAGTCCCATTGGACCAAGAGGAGAAAGAACTCTACAACAAGTACATGGGAGTATACAGGGGATATCTGAGAAGTAGGAATATCCAAATTCGAACACCAGAAGATTATGAACGATACTTGATTTTCAGAGTAAATCAAGATTTTGAAGCTAAAGAAGCACTCAATGCTCATCGAAAAGCTAGAACTCTGGTTTTTTCTTCCAATTCGAAACTTAGAAAAGTTGAGGAGCTACTGTTAAAACACAAAAATGATCAAGTGATTATTTTTTCTGAATTCAATGATATGGTGTATGATATCAGCAGAAGACATCTAATTCCAGCTATCACGCATGAAACAAAAAGTTCTGAACGACAAGCTATTCTTAGAAGATTCAATACTGGTGATTACTCAAAAATAGTTACAGGGAGAGTATTAGATGAGGGGTGGGATTGCGGTAATGTTAATGTTGGAATAATAGTCAGTGGGACAGGTCAAGCAAGACAATTTATTCAAAGGTTAGGGAGAATTTTACGACCAAAGGAGGGTGAAGCTGCTCTTTATGAACTAGTTACACCAGAAACATTAGAAGCTGGCACAGCTAGACGTAGAAAAGAAAGTGATGTGATTTAATGAGAATTGCACTTGCAGAGCTAGAATTTGATATTAAAGGTTCAGGGAATAAGTCAACATTCCAACCTCTGTATCTCAAAGCTGAAGACAGAAACAAAGTTAGTGCATTTATTCAATTCTTAGATAAGAATCTCAAGAAGAAGAAATCAGATATAAACATAGAAATTTTAGACGACTTGTTTCCTTCATACAAGGTTATTCGAGCTCTTCTAGTATCAAGTTTAAGGTCTTATTCTTATCTTTCTCTTACTTACAAAGACATATTTCAGGAGGAAGAATCTGAAGATAGAAAAGCCACTGACATTACATCTTTTATCAAAGAAAATACTTCGAAAAATTTGAAAATAAGCAACATGCAACCTTCCGAATTTAGAGAAAAGGTTTTCGATATCATCAATGATGATAAAGGATTTGTTACCATAGAAGAAAGAGCTAAGGTGATTGAAGAAATAGAAAAGGAGATTGGGATTCCAGATGGTTTACTTGTAAATTTTCTTTATTTGGATATTGATTCTGAAAAGGTTTTAATTAAAACTGAAGACATTGATTCCACCCAGTTAATTTATTATCATAATTATGATGTAATAGAGACAACTCTCTCTTTCTCAGTTGACTTGCAAATGAGATTGAAGAGTCTTCCAGGGTATCTTGCAAAGAAATTGGTGTATTTATCTAAAAAGAATTATGTTTTTTCTGATATTGTTTTAGAAGACGAAGAATATAGAATATCAATTCAACCTCCACTAGAAATGTTCAGAGATCAAGGTGGTTGGGGGAGAAATATGGCAAATGTTGCGTCATATGTTCTGAGAGTGCTTCTAAGAGAAGAAATACCTTTTCAACTTAATGCCATAGTAGAACCTAGGAAACGAAAAGCGCTCTTTAAATTAAGTTCTGATGATCTACCTCTCCTTCCTACATTTAGAAGACAAGAAGAAGATTTAGTGTTTAGACCTGCAATAGATTCAAAGGTAGAAGAACAGTTTTTAAAATCGTGGAGGAACTATCATGGATGGAAAGCTATACCTGAACCAGAAGCCATAATCGTAGGAAAAAAAATGTATGTACCTGACTTTTTACTTGAAAGAGGGGACAAAACAATTTTCTTAGAAATTGTTGGATACTACACAACCAAATACATTCAGAAAAAGAAAAACCAAATGAATGAGTTAGCTAAAACGGGTATTCCTATAATTTACTTAGTTGACGAAAATATCATATCTAATTTTGTTGATTTGAGGGGAATAAAGATATTTGGGTATTCAGGCACAAATACTCCTAATCAAGATCTTGCTAGACTACTTGATAAAGAATATTCAGATTTCGAAAAAAGACTTCCAAAATTTAAGGAAACACTTAAACAGATTTGTAAATCTCTAGCTGAAGGCCCTTCCCTAATCACACTCCAAGAGTTGAATGATAAATTACAAACTTATTCGGAAAATGAAACAAACCGCTTTATGGAGTCGGAAGAAGCTAAGGAAATACTCGAAAATCATAAGATAGTTCTCCTCCCTAGCTTTGGTTTAGTGAGTAGTACAATTATCGAGGAAATCAACAATTATATGACAAAAATCAAAAAAATCTCCCTATCATCTTTGAAAGATCAGTTTCCTAATTATAAAGAAGCATTGATTTCAATATGTCAGTACTTAGGTTGTTCAGTAAAATGGAAATCTATCGACCAAGTTGAAATTTCTAATCCTTAGATAAAATTGTGTTTCTTCGAAAAATTCTTTTAAGGATACCTTTATTGTTAAGCAATGTCAAAAAGTATAGCTATTATTGGAGGTTCTGGTGTTTATGACTTGTTTGAAGGTGGGAAAAATATAATAGTTAAAACTCCTTATGGGAAAGTCGAAAATATAAGCGAAATCACAAGAAAAGATAAAGAAGTTTTTTTTCTACCAAGACATGGACCTGAGCATTCAGTCCCCCCACATTTGATCAATTATAGAGCAAATATCTATGCACTACATTCTTTAGAAGTGGAGGAGATTTATGCGACTAATGCTGTAGGTTCAATAATTCAAACTATCCAACCAGGTGATTTTGTTGTTCCAGACCAACTTATTGACATGACTAAAAATAGAATTTTAACTTTTTTTGATGGAGAAACCGAGATTGTTTTCAAGGATGGTACATCAAAACAAGGAGTTGTTCATCTGGATTATACCGAACCTTATGCTCCTCGTTTGCGAAAGAAGTATCTGTCACTATTTAAGGATTCATCAGAGAAAATTCATGATAAAGGTGTTTTAGTTTGTACTGAAGGACCAAGATTCGAGACACCAGCTGAAATTCATATGTATCAAAAATTTGGTGGAACTTTAGTCGGTATGACAACAGTTCCAGAAGCTATTCTAGCTAAAGAAGTACAGATTGCTTACTCAACTCTTTGTCTTGTTACCAATTACGGTGCAGGAATGCAAGAGGAAATAACTCACAAAGAGGTAATTGAACTTTTCAATGAAAAAACCCAAATCGTTAAATCTATTATGCAGAAGATTATTGAGGGAAAATGATCCTTGAAACACTGCAATGCTGAAAGAAGTGACGACAAAAATCCTCTAAAATGGTCGAAATTAGCGCTTTAACAACTAATTTAGGAGGTGTTTTTTAAACTTGGTCTTCCAAAGCTTTATAAATGAAAGTTTTTTACTTCCTTCAACGTTTATAAAGACGTGATGGGATAATATGACACCAAAAATAGATTATGGAATAGTAATTCAAAATGTTGTAGCCAGTATTAATCTTTTTACAACCATTGATCTTGTTACAGCGTATCAAACCTTAATAGATGATGATGATTTATTCGTCAGTTATAATCCAGAAACCTTCCCAGGTCTTATATTGAAAATAAAAAAGCCAAAAATAAGCTCATTAGTATTCTCCAGTGGTAAGCTAGTATTAACAGGTGCCAAATCGACCAACATGGTCCATGAAGGTGTAAATCAAATGATTAAAATCCTCAGAACTGTCGGAACCAGTATAACTGAAGAGCCAGAAATCATTGTTCAGAACATTGTTGCTTCTGGACACTTCAATCACAGAACTATCAATTTAGAACTAGCAGCTTTATGGTTAGAACACTCAATGTATGAGCCAGAACAATTCCCAGGCTTAATTTACAGGCTTGCAGAACCAAAGACTGTTCTTCTGTTATTTCAATCAGGAAATTTAGTATGTACTGGTGCAAAAACTGAGGAGCAGGTACGACAAGCAGTCGAAAATACCTACAATACCCTCGACGAAATCAATGCCTTTGATTTCTAATTACCCCTCCTTCTTTTTTTCGTTTTATCTGATTTTTGAAAGAGCGTGATCCATATCTTCAATTAAATCATCGATATCTTCTAGACCAACTGACATTCGTATCATTGTATTAGGAATTCCTATAGCTAATCGCTCTTCTGAAGTTAATTGTTGATGTGTTGTAAATGCTGGATGAGTGGCTAGAGTCTTTGTGGTTCCTAAATGTCCTGTATGAACAATAAGTTCAAAAGAATCTATCACATTCTTAGCATCTTCTAATCCACCTTTAGTTACAAATGACATTAAACCGCTGAAACCTTTCATCTGTTTTTTGGCTAATTCATGTTGAGGATGATTTGATAATCCAGGATAAAGCACAGATTCAACTTTAGGATGATCTTCCAAATATTCAGCAAGAGCTAAAGTGTTGTCACTATGCTTTTTCATCCTTAAGCTTAATGTTTCCATTCCAAGAAGTAAAAGCCAGCTATTGAAAGGGCTTATTGAAGGACCTATATTCCTATAATCTCGTTCATAGATATCGTCAATATAATCAGCTGAACCAGCCACTACACCAGAAATACTTGAAGAATTACCGCTCAGATATTTTGTAGCAGAATGAATGACTATATCTGCCCCTAGAGCAACAGGTTGTTGAAGAGCTGGTGATGCTACAGTGTTATCCACCATTAATGGAATTTCATTCTCATGAGCTAGTTTGGAGAGGGCAGGAATGTCCCCTACAAATAGATTGGGATTGGAAGGTGTTTCAACATAGAGAAACTTTGCATCTTTAGTTATTTTTTCAGACCAACTTTCAATATTTGAAGGATTTTCAATAAAAATAGGATTGAAACCCAATCTTGGTAAAGTGTCGGTGAATAACTTGTTTGTTCCGCCATAGACTTTATTTGAAGTAAGAAAACTATCTCCTTTCTCAAGTAAGTGGATACATGCCATGAAAATAGCAGACATGCCTGAAGATGTTGCTAGTGCTTTATCAGTTAACTCAACTGCAGCTAGCCTCTCTTCAAACATCTTGTTAGTAGGATTATCCATTCGTCCGTACATGAAACCTTCAATTTCATATCTGAATAGTTTTGCAGCATACTCAGCACTTTCATAAGGATACGCAACACTTTGGTAGATAGGTGGAGTAATTGTTTGTGTTTTCAAAACATCATGACCCGTGTGAATACAATGAGTATCAAAACCATATTTTTTATCAGATTTTTTCTTCATAATAGAATGAAATACAGAGAATTCTTAAGTTTTTCATATGCTCAAATTTCTTTTCTTTGCAATTAATATTCTCTAATTGAATGAGAGCATATATAAAGTAGAAACAGCCATTATTTGCACAAGAATGAGTAAAGTCAGGGCACTAAAAGATTTTATTAAAAGATTCTATTTAGAAATAATTGCTATAGTCTTTTTTATAGCAGCTTCAATAATTTTAGGTTTTTATGTTGCTTTTTGGGACTTCATTCTGGCTGAAGCAATTATTATAACTTTAATGATAATAATGATTTTAATCTTAAGAAGGACAATAAATAGAATACATAAGGCAGATAGTAGATCTGTCAATCGTGCAACACATGCTGAAATGACTGTTGAGACTGAGTTTTCAAAATTAGCAAGAAGTGGCGATAGAGGTGCATTAATATCTGGATCCACAGGAGCTCCTTATGGTTATGGCACTAGTGTAAGACCTATGATTAGTATGCATGAGATGGAATTTGGAGGTAAAACTAATGGTAAAACTCTATTTGGTCAAGTAAATATTCCAAAAAGTGAAATAAGTCTAAAAGAATTAAGACAGAGATTATTAGAAGTAAAAAATAACTTAACACAGAAAGAAAGAGCAATGCAAATTGAAGAACTAAACACCTTTGAAACTGTGATAAAAAGTGTAGGTGGTCAAGATATTAAAGTATTCAACGACGATTGGGGGTTGAGTTATTCATTTAATTTCAACAAAAATGTTCAGAATCAAATCTTCTTAGGAGCAACTTTAGAAAGAAATCAAGATGGAAAGATTGTACTTGAAGGAATCTTAAAGAAAACTCAACCTTTTGCTATTTCCATACATAATTTAGGTGATGGAGAAGATAACTATTCAACAATTAATGATTCATCCTTAAATTGGAAAACCATTTATCAACAAGAAGACATTAAAGAGTTGTTCAAGGAAATAGGCAGTTCTCTAGAACATTTGATGTTTGAAGAAAAGTACTTTACAGCAATTTTTAAGAATCTAACAGACTTACTTTTAGTTATAGAACTAATTAGATTAATACACAGGGAATTATTAAGACAGGAATTCAAAAAATCAGAAATTGATGAAATCACTTGTTATAAATGTGGAACCATTTTATCTTCAAGTGATAAGGTTTGTTCAAAATGTAGTTCAAAAAGACCTACTTGCACTGTATGTCTTCTAGATCTTTATCCTTCAGAAAAACAAGATGTTGTTCAGACTCCTTGCTGTGGTGTTTATGCTCACAAACTCCATATGATTATGTGGTTAGAAAAAACTCAAAAATGCCCCAATTGCCAAAAACCGCAGATAAGATGGTTAAATCAACTAAAGAACTCTTTCTAATTTTTTAATATTTGCAAATTAAAAGACAGATTATAGAGTGAACACACAGCACCATATTAGATCAAAAGAACGATTGAAAGCAGTTGTAGCGATTGGGAAAATCTTAAAGCAGTAGAAAAAGTAAGAAATTCGAGATATATGTCATTAGAAGAAGTTTATCAAGAAATTGAAAAGAATAAAGAAGATTCTATAGATATTTTATGTGAATTATTAAAAATCCCGAGTATGGCAGCAAAGAAAACTGGAGCTCCAGAAGCAATTGAGTTTTTATCAAAAATTTTTGAAGAAGCAGGATTTAAGTATTTTATTTCTGAAACCAAAGGTAATCCTGTTTTTTGTGCTGAAATGAATGTCGGTTCTGAAAAGACTTTATTATTTTATGATCATTATGACGTTCAACCAGAAGATCCCGTAGATCTTTGGGATTCACCTCCTTTTGAGCCAGCAATTAGAGACGGAAAGATCTTTGCTCGTGGTGTTTCTGACAATAAGGGGGAGATTATCTGCCGATTACAAGCGATTAAAGCTTATAACAAAATTTATGGAAAACCTCCAATTAACATCAAATTTGTAATTGAAGGTGAGGAAGAAGTAGGTTCTCCAAATCTTGAAGAATTTGTCAATAACGACAAAGAATTCATTTCTGATGCTGATGGGTGTATCTGGGAATTTGGTGGACGCGATGGAGATGGAATTCAACAAGTTTATCTCGGTGTTAAGGGGATTCTGTATCTTCATTTGAAAACAAGAACAATAGGAAGAGATGTTCATAGCGGTTATACTCAATTTGTAGATAATGCTGCATACGAGCTAGTATGGGCACTATCAATAATAAAAGATAGAAAAGATAAAATCCAAGTTCCAGGATTTTACGATAATATCTCAAAACCTTCAGCTGAAGATATGAAAATTATTAAAGAATTTGAGTTAAAAGAGGATTTATTAAAGAAGATGTATGGAATAGAAGAATTCAGATTAGGATTAACAGGACTAGAATTAAAAAAGAAGTATTTTCTCGAACCTACTTGCAATATCTGTGGACTTTGGAGTGGTTATCAAGGACCAGGAGGTAAAACAGTCACCCCCAATGAAGCTTTTGCTAAAGTTGATTTGAGATTAGTTCCAGGTCAGAATCCTAAAGATTTGATAGAGAAGATTCGTAAATTCTGGGATGAGAATAATTTTCAGCATATTGAGATCACCGAATGGGATGGTTATGAAGCAGCTAAAACTTCCATTAAAGACCCATTTGCAGTAGCTGTAATTGAGACTATTAAAGAAGTTGAAGGACATGAACCCATTATTTGGCCCATGGTGGGAGGCTCTGGTCCGATGTATCTTTTTGAAGGCGTTCCATGTATTTCAATAGGTTGTGGTCATGCAAATTCAAATGCTCACGCTCCTAATGAAAATATTTTCATTGATGATTTTGTTGTTGGTATGAAAACTATTGCAAAATTAATCCATCGATTCTAACTGGAATCGGTGCAAACTTTTTTTTATTACTTAAATACATCATTCATTATCATGTGTGATACAGTTGTAGCAGTAGGAAGTGCGACCAAAGATAAAAGTGTTATTTTTGGCAAAAACTCAAATAGAGTACCAAATGAAGCGCACAATATAGAATATATTAAAGGTAAGAAACACAAACCTAATTCTAAAGTTAAATGTACTTACATTTCTGTTCCTCAAGTTGAGCAGACTTATGATGTCTTACTTCTAAAACCATTCTGGATGTTTGGTTGTGAGATGGGGGCAAATGAACACGGAGTTACTATCGGTAATGAAGCAGTCTGGTCAAAAGAACCTATTCGAGACACTGGTTTGTTAGGTATGGATATGATGAGACTTGCTCTTGAAAGGACTAAAACAGCAAAAGATGCTTTAACCACAATTACTGATTTATTAGAAAAATATGGCCAAGGAGGACAGTGCTCATATGGAATTGTAGGGAGAGATTACCATAATTCTTTCATTATTGCTGATTCAAAAGAAGCTTGGGTTCTTGAAACAGCTGATAAATATTGGATTGCTGAAAAAGTGAAAGGTATACGAACAATTTCAAATTCACTCACAATAGGAAGCGAGTATGATTTGATTCATCCTGATTTAATTAAAGATGCTATAGCAAAAGGGTATACAAAATCAAAAGAAGAATTTCATTTTGCTAATGATTTTATTCCTAATTTTAGATTTTATCATGCACTTAAAGAATCAAGTCCAAGATCACAATATTTTACTAAAGGATTTGACAGACAACAATGTACTACAGCTTTACTTCTAAAAAACAAAGGAAAAATTACACCAGAAGATGTAATGTCGGTATTAAGAAATCACAACATTCCTGAAGAGAGAAAGGACACTTTTTCTTTGGATAAAGCAAAAGCAAGTAGTCCTTGTCACCATGCAACAGGTATGATTGTACCTGATCAAAGCGCTGGATCTCTTGTATCACATATAAAGAAAAACATCCAAGTGCATTGGGTAACAGGCTCAACAGCGCCTTGTATTAGCACTTTTAAGCCGATATTTTTCCCGAAACCTGCACTAAAGAGAAAATTAAAATTATCTGATGCGGTTTTTGACGCTGATGCATTTTGGTGGATGAACGAAAAATTCCAGAGATTAGTAAGTTTAGATTATCAAAAACGGTTATTTATATTCAAACAAGAACGAGATGATTTAGAAAAAGAATTTTCAGAGCAAGTCCAAACCATTCTCAAAAAGGTTACTGGAAAACCTACTGAAGCAGATTTAAAGAAAATGGACAAAATCACTTCAGATGCCTTTTCAATTAGCATTAAGAAAGTTAAAGAGTGGACAAGAAAGATAGAGCAATTACCTATTGAAAATAAAACTGGTTATCTTTACAGATTTTTCTGGAATAAACAGAATAAAGAAGTCAACTTAGAATTAAGTGATGCGTAGATTCAGTGGTGCCGTTATTTTCATAGCATACTAAATGCTCCAACGGTAAAACCTACATCACTATCCACGCAATTTATTTTTATTTTTTATTAACATAAAGGTATCCTTTTACGATAACTTTAATTTAGGTTTATTCATAATATTTTGTAATGATAGAAGTAATTCAGCAATTTTTAGAAAAAGAATATGAAGAAGCACAGCGAGTCCACAATCTGAAGCTTCAGTTTGACCGTTATCGGACCATGAGTAAAAATCTTATTGATGAATATCAATCAGGTAGTTCTGGTTCAACAACACTTATTGTCTCAGCATTATACTCAGCTGATTATATCATAACTTCTTCTGATGTTAAATTCGAACTTGAAGATTCAGCAAGAAGAAAAGAAATCATTGATATGTGGTCAAAACTATCTCTTCCTTCAGAGGATATTTGGAACGAGATAACGCACATTGTTGCTTTTACATACAAAGTTACTTCAATCTTGAGAAAGAGATATTATTATCTTTTGGATCGAGGAGTAGCTAAACATATTGGAGCTGCTTTAGTAGCAGATTATTATACTAGACACTTACTGAAATTTGTTCGAGAAAAAGTGTCATTCATTCCTTTGTGGTGGATATCCACATTGACTGAAACAGCTTTATGTCAAACCATATTCTCAACCACAAATAAAAAATGGGGAAATATGCAAAAAATACTTCAATCAAGTGATAGCGGAGTCATAGCACAGATTATTGCACGACACTTTGTAGATGAAACTGAAGGGGAACCAAATCAAGCCGTACCTATACCCTACTTTAATGAATCTACTGCATTCTATTACTTCACTTGGCAAGATGAGGAAACAAAAGGTGACAAATTCGAATCACTTCTTTCAGCTTTAAAAACACCTCAATTAGGAAAAGAATTCAAAAAAATCTCTAGTTTACTCAGTGGTGATTATCCTCACCAACTTAAGTATATTAGAATGGGGGGTAAGCTTGAATCATTATCTGCTGAATTAAATTTCTTTCTTGTCCATGCCAAAACAGAAAACGCTGAAGGATGGATTGGTTTACTAAGCCCGTTGGATGATATAAATCTACGAGAGATTGAATCTTTGCTGAAATTTAAATTAGAAGATATAAGCTCTTTAGAGGCTTATAAGAACGTACTACCTAAAGTGGATGTACTGACCAGAGCAAAAGAAGAAAGAGAGATTGTTGAAGAGAAAATGGAACTTGAAGAAATGCCCAAACCAACAGGTTTCTTTGCCAAACTATCTGCTATTTTCAAGAGGAAAAAGAAGCCATCGTATAAAAAAACACAAGTTAAAAAAACCGTTCCAATTGATGCTTGGTCAAGATTGATTTTAGATGAGATATTACTAGCTAGTGTTTCAGGAATAAGTTTAGGATTAGAAATTTATGATGCTTATAGAGAAGATAACTTTACTATAAGTGGAGTGATAGAATCACAACAAAAAGTAGATACATCTTCTTCATTCTATAAAGAAGAAAAACAGCCACCTACAACTTTCTATTCTGAAGCTCCTATACAATTTCCATCAGAATTTCTTGATCCTGTAATAGGAGTACTTAGTATTGCTAAAAATTTCATCACTATGAGTTTTAAAGAAAAGATAAATTTCATTGTTCCAGAAGAAGCGTTTTATGAAAACAAACTCAATCCAGAAGTTTTCAGATTAGTCGAGTTTGTTAAAGGGGAAAAAGTGCTTATAGGTATTCTTGCTGAAAAACAAGCTCGAACAGCTATGACTTATGCACAACAAGAACCTACATATCAGCGAAGATCATTAATTCGAAAAGCAAATGAAATGATTCATGCACGAAGAGTCAATAACATAATTGACGCTGGAAAAAGGACTTTAGCAAGAGAGATTAACTGGGATACAGTAAACAAAAGTTTCGAAGAAAATCCAATTTATTATGAAGCTTAATTGGCACTTTTTTTCCTTCGAGTTTTTATTTCAATCTGCGGATAAAACTATTAGAAAGTATATATTATTTCATATTAGTAATAGCTCAAGAAGAAATTTCATAATTGGCTAGGGGTTCCAAGAAATGATAGATCAAGCGAACAACGCTAAGCAGTTCTTTTTAAGAGGACAAAAGGATTTCAAGGATGGTAATTACCAGAATTGTATTAAGGACCTCATTTACGCTCAAGAGATTTTTTCTTCTATTGGTATGAAAGAGCAATCAGCTCAAGCTTTACTTTTAACAGCTCAAGCTTATCAAAATATTAACCAATTTTCTCAAGCCAGACAATTTTACTCGCTTGCTTTTAGTAGATTCAAAGAATTAAACAATCTTCAAAAGATAGGTGATTGTGCGTTGGTTCTAGGAATTATCTATCGCGAAGAAGGAGATTTTAAAAAGAGTAAACAAAACCTTGCAGAAGCTATTGAAGTCTTTACTACTTTGAACGATTTTGAGAAACTTGCCGACTCATGGAGAGGATTAGCTCTAACCTACCAAACTAATCTATCGCAGTATTCAGAACATCCAGTACACTCAATTAATGCATACAGAAAAGCCATCTTACTATACAAAAAAATCAAACTTTTTGATAAAAAGGCAGAAACTGAGCACGATCTTGGGCACATACTCGTATCACAATCCAAGTATCAAGAAGCTCTAGAAGTTTTTCAAGAAGCATTAAATTACTATAAAAAACAAGATGATAAAGAACAGATCATTCCAATATCTATTCTTATTGGCAGAATTTATTTCGAGTTAGGTAAAAAACCAAAAGCTAAAGATTTTATGACCAAAGCTATTGAAGAGATGAAAAAATACGATTATTCTCCAGAAAAGATCAATATGTTGAAGCAATCAATTGTTGCAATGTTTAGCAGCTAAATACAATTAAAATAACCTTACATAAGTTGTATCTATCTCATCTGCTGTTACTAATAATTCTATCTCTTTGAATTTTTGAGGAGATCTAATCAAATTATTGAGAAATTCAACATCATAATCTTCAATATGCTTTTCAGATTTAAGCGAAGGCGGAAGAACATGTCCAATTATTTGATATCCAGAGAAGACCTTTTTCTTTTTTTTCAATTCCTTTTCATTCATTGTAGTACCGACTAAAAGTAGAGCTTGTAACTCATCATCTATTGTTACAGTATTGATAACAAAAACCTCTAGATTTTCAAGGATGTCATCTCGTGAATTAGAGTAACGCATAGTGGTTATTGACCTTTGTATTTTGTAGTGGTCTTTTATACTCGGAATGAGCTTGTCAATTATTAGCTCTCGACCAATTCCAAATGCAGCATCTGAGTCCTTTACAGCATTCTTAAACGAGATGAACTTATGTGCTTTAGCTGCAAGATTATCAGTATCAGTCTTTATCCCCAGATTCCTTAGTATTTGCGTTGTCTGAGGTGAAGATTGTAAATCATAAAGCATTGAAATTCCTAAAACTAAAGAGAGTGTGTAAGCATAGTTCTTCTTTATAGTACGTTGATTTTCATCTTTAGTAAAATGCAAAAATTCCTTAGCTTTTTCAAAGAAAATCAATGCATATTGGTAATCTTTGTAATCAGCAATCCCACTTGCTAAGGCTGAATAATAAATTGATTTCTTTCTATTGCTTAGTTTCTCAATAAACGCCTCTATCTCCTTCAAGATAGATTCAACAATCTTCTGTGACAGTTTTATGATACTTAATAATATGGAAAGTCTTCTAGTTGCTTCATAATCATTCTTGAAACGCTTAATTGTTTTAAGAACAAGTTTTGCTCCATTAATAATAGTATCTTGATATTTGTCGACAACTACTAATCCTGGATTTTCTGAAAAAACTTGAAGAAAATAATCCACTGGCATAACTAATTTAGTGTCAGGATAAGGTTTTGATTTAACAATATCAATTACTTCAACACAATAATCAGCTGCTTTAGTGAATTCTTCCTTGAAATAATGCATTAATCCAATATTGATGATACAAAAGACAACATTATCATAGAGCTCATTTGCTTCAGATATTTCTTTTGATTTTAGTAAATACTCCAGAGCTTTATCTTTACCAATCGTTCGATGAATGACAAAAAGCATGTTCAAAACTCTAGTTTGCAATCTAGGGTCATCCAGTTTGTTTGCTATGATATTTGCTTTGTTGACAGATTTCTTAGCGCCTTCGTAATCATTAGCTAACAGAAAGGAATCAGCTAAAGTTAAGTAGAAAAAAGCATCTAATGTTGGACTTACTTGAGGAAGTAATGGTTTAACACATTTGAGGATAATTAAAGCTTCTTTTCTATTTTCTTCATTAAGTAGTTTCTTGCTTTCTACTAGCATATATTCAACAAATTCTTCAATAGTTGTATTCTTGTTCAATTCAAGATGAGACAACATACTTTTGAACTTCTCAGAATTATTTATGCGTTCAAGTAGTTCTTTAGGTTGGACAGATTTAAGGTAATTGTGTAAAGCAACTGTCATTGGATTTCAATGAAAAGTAAGAATTAAATCTGTTTTGTTCTGAGGCTGAAAAAGAAAAAGAGGTTAAAGCCGCTCTTTCAACAATTTATGAAGTTCAGAGAGATTAATAATTTCTTGTTTTCCAGTTATCATATTCCTTAAAGTGACTTTATTTTCTTCTAAATCTCTTTTACCTATGATAATCATCAAAGAGATAGACCTATTAGCCGCATCTTCTAATTGTCGCTTTAATTTCCAACCAAATGGGTTGAAAAGAACTGAAAAATTCTTTCGAAGATCTCTGACTATTTCAGCTGCCTCTAAGAGTATATCATCAGAAATTATAGCTACAGATAATTGAGAAGGATGTTCGTAAGGTGGTGTCCTATTGAGTGCTTTAAGTATTGAGTGTAAAACAGTTTCACCCATACCTATTCCAGTACCGGGGATTTTACCCCCTCCAAGATCTTCTACAAGTCTATCATATCTCCCTCCGCCTGCAATCGCTCTAGCCACAGAACCAGTTCTATCAAGAAATTCGAAAACAATCCCTGTATAATAGTCTAAACCTCTAGCGATTGACATATCAAACTCACAATCTTCTTCTACTCCAAACATCTTGAGATAGAGAATTAATTCAGCTAAGTTATCTATTGTTTTGGTGATTTGTTCATTTACTTCTAGTTTTCGTAGTTCAGAGATTACGTCTTCAGGTTTACCTCTTAATTGTGAGAAGTGGTAGATTTTTATGATTTGTTCTGGTTTCAGATCAGCTTTTTCTAGAGCCTCTTTTACAACTTTTTCTTCTAATTCATGTAATTTGGAGAGATAGGTGGATAGAACTTTATCTTTGTGGATTTGAGGATATTCCTTATTCACATCAATGTCCTGTTGCCAGATTGTTCTAAAATTCTGTGCTTGTTCTTGAGCTTCACTAGCTGAAAATCCTTTCTTTTGCAAATCAGCTTCAATAGCGTTTTGGACAAACTTTCCTTTAGAATCTAGAATTCTAATAACATCTAAGTAATTGGAAATTTCCAGAAATTCAATATAATTCTGTAGGAGTTCTCTGCTGTTTATTACACAAATGAACTCCCCAGTTTTCAAACCAGCTTTTTTGATGATGTTTGTTGAAACAGCTATTATCTCAGCATCAGCTGCTGGATGATCTATTCCAAAGATATCTGCATTATATTGAAAATGTTCCTTGACTCTTCCTCTTTGAGGAGTTTCATCTCTAAAGACTCTTGGAATACTATACCAACGAAGAGGTTTAGGATAACGTTGATGTTGATTAGAGATTAACCTAGCCAAAGAAGGGGTCATTTCTGGTCTAAGAACAAGCTTTCTCTCTTCTCTATCAAAGAGTCTATATGTTTCATCAGCTAGTTCTTTACCTGACTTGTATTCTATTAGTTTAGCAAATTCGAGTATTGGACCTTCGTACAGTTCATAACCAAATTGCTTTGATATGGTGTGCATGGCATTAAAAATCGAATTGATTTCTGCATAGTCTTCAGGATAGAAATCTCGATTGCCTTTGATACCTTTGAGAACTTCTTTAATTTCTGGATCCATGATATAATCAAAGATAGTAGAGATAAAAAATATTTAATTCTATTGTTTCACATTAAAAAATCTCGTCAGTGTCTAAAGTAGAGATTTCAAACATTGGTAATTGTTTCTCTGACCAGAAAGTTTGGTTGTCAATTATATATTTGACCAAATAGCTGGTTAAATCTGATTCAGACAATTCATCCTTCTTAACTCTTAAACCTTGAATTTCTTTGATGAATTCAGTTAATAATTTCATCAAAAGGCTACTTCCTTTGAATTCATCAGTTCTTGTAGTAATTAACCAGCAGGAAATCTTATTATCAGCAGCCATAACAACTTGTCTTCCGCCTATTCTCATATATTCTAAGATTGATTCATTTTTAGGAGCAAATTTGTACCTGATGACAGGAAATGAGCTTTCGTCAACTATTTGTTCATCAGCTGTTTTTATGCTAGCTTCAACGAGACCTGTTTCTGTTTTAATGTAAGCCACAAAATAGTCAACAGTTATTCCAGCTTCAATAAGATTAGTGATAATAGCATTTGCTAACCAATCAACAGTTTTATTTATATTTTTACCAGTTATGGGGGAAATAGGGAGATATTCTATAAGATGACCGTTTGATGGAGTTGTAAAAATATCATTGACTGACTTGATAACACTTTCATCTACTGGTTTATCCCAAGTATTAATTAAAACAAGTACAGGAGAATTCTGTTTAATCCACTTAAGAGCTCGAACAAACCATTCTTGTGATTCATCAAATTTTTCTTCTTTCGTCCCATCGACAACATAAATCAACGCATCTGAACGGGAAAGATAGCTTTGCCAAAGAGAATTACGAAAAGGTTCTTTACCACCCAGGTCAGTTAAACCAAGAGTTAAGCCATTGATTTTAACAATTTCTTGGTTAATGCCATAAGTAGAGTAGGTTTCAGTAATCTCTTCTTGCAAAAGTTTGTTAACAATGGAGGTTTTACCAGCTCCATCTAAACCTGCAATAGATACTGTCATATCTCTACTAGACACTGCTAGACCATTATTATTTGAATTTAGCAAAGCTTCTCACATCTGATATTTAATACACTGATAGTGAACAGCCAGAATACCCCTATATACTAGAATCACTTCTGACTCTTAAAAATTTTTGCAGAGAGGTAAAGATTAAAGTTAGGAGATTTTTGTCAATATTCTAGTAAAAATATCCGCGATTAAAGTTTTATGGATTTTTACGACTGATTCTTCCCTTTTTTATCTGAAGAAAGTAACAAAAGTAGAAAAAATGAGTATATTCACAAGATGGAT
>CAZJUB010000045.1:0-20540 GCA_964549075.1 uncultured archaeon
CCTAATAAGACTCTTGTTGCACAATTATTTGGCGAATTCAAAACACTTTTTCCTACAGCTAGTGTTAATTACTATGTTTCCTTTTACGATTATTACCAACCTGAGGCATATTTGCCTTCTAAAGATTTGTATATTGAAAAAGATGTAGATATCAATCATGAAATTGAGCGGTTAAGACATACTGCTTTAGAAGCTTTAGCAACACGAGAGGACGTAATTGTGTGTGCAACTGTTTCCTGCATTTATGGTACAGGACCTCCAGATATATATCGCTCTCGAAGAATAGCTTTGGCTGTAGGTGATACTCTGGATCGTCAAGACCTTATGTTAGAGTTAGTGAAGAATCAATATGAAAGAAACGATGTAGCTCTTGAAAGAAAAAGTTTCAGAGTAAGAGGAGATTCTATTGATATCTTCCCCTTATATGGCGATTATGTTTACCGAATTGAATTTTTTGGGGATGAAATCGAGAGATTAACTGCAAGGCATCCCATTACAGGAGAGAAAATAAAGGAATATCCACAGATGTCTATTTTTCCAGGAACTCAATATCTTGCAAATGATGCTTTCTTTGAATCTGCTTTAGAAGATATAAAACTGGAACTTGATAAACGACTAGCAGAATTTAATAAAGAGAATAAAGTGGTTGAAGCTCATAGATTAAGACAAAAAACTCTCTATGATTTAGAATTATTGAGAGAAACAGGTGGGTGTTCAGGAATTGAGAATTATTCAAGACACTTTGATAGAAGAAAACCAGGAGAAAAACCTTTCACTCTTCTTGACCATTTCCCAGATGATTTTCTTCTAATAATTGATGAATCCCATCTCACTATCCCTCAGCTTCATGGGATGTATGGAGGAGATTATTCACGAAAGAAGAATTTAATCGATCATGGTTTCAGACTTCCTTCAGCAGCTGATAATCGACCTTTAAGGTTTGATGAAACAGAAAAATACATGAAAACTGTTATCTTTACTAGTGCTACTCCAGGTCCATACGAATATAAAAATTCTAAAAAAATAGTTGAACAAATTATTCGTCCAACTGGTTTAGTGGATCCTAAAATAGAAGTAAGAAGAACTGAAGGTCAGATACTCGATTTGGTTAGTGAAATAAACCAACGAGTAGCAAAAGGTGAAAGAATTTTAGTTACAACTTTAACGAAACAAAGTGCAGAATTATTATCGGATTATTTACTAGATATGAATATAAAATCTATTTATCTGCATCATGAAGTGGATACTCTCGATCGGATTGAGATTTTGAAGGATTTGAGACTAGGGAAGTATGATGTTGTTGTTGGAATTAACCTTTTACGAGAAGGTTTGGACCTACCTGAAGTTTCTCTGGTTGCAATACTTGATGCAGACAAGGAAGGTTTCTTGAGATCAAAAGGTTCATTAATACAACTTATGGGTCGTGCAAGTAGGAATGTACATGGTAGTGTTCTTCTTTATGCTGATAAACTAACAGATTCCATGAAAGAAGCAATAAGTGAAAACAATAGGAGAAGGAGTATTCAACAAAAATACAACCAAGAACATGGTATTAAGCCAACGACAATTAGGAAGGAAGTAAAATCTATTGTGGAACACCTTATGCAAGTAACTCCAAAAGAAGAGGAAGAGATAGAAGTTCCTACAGGATTAACCTCAGAAGATCTCCTCTATATAATCGACGATTTAAAAGAAAAGATGGCAGAAGCAGCAGGTATTTTAGATTTTGAAAAAGCAGCACTATATCGAGATAAAATTAAAGAACTTGAGAAATTGGTGAATTCTAAATGAGTCTTTTTTCAGACCTTGAAGCAATTCCTAAAGAACCTGGTGTTTATCTTATAAAGGATAAAGACGAAAAAGTAATTTATATTGGAAAAGCTAAAAATCTGAGAAATAGAGTAAAACAACATTTTCAAACTACTTCTGATACCAAAGAGGATAAACTTCAGCAGTTAGCAAATAGAGTTGATTGGGTTTTAGTCAGAAACGAGTCTGAAGCATTAATTTTGGAGAAGAAATTGATTAAACAGTTGTCTCCCAAACTCAATAGTATGCTAAAAGATGATAAATCCAATCTCCTTGTCCGAATTACTATGGAAAAGCAATTTCCTCAATTATTAATTGTTAGAGAAACAGACCCGAGAGTTAGTAGGAGTGTATATTTTGGTCCATTTACAAATAATACTATGCTTAGACAGACTGTGAAATTGGTTTTGAAGCTATTTCCTATTTGTGATTGTGGGAAGAATTTCGAAAGAATAAGAGAAAAAGGCACTAAAATTAGGTGTATGAGAGCTAGATTGGGAAGATGTCTAGCGCCTTGGAACAACGATATTACTCCTGAAGAGTATAGAAAAACTGTCAAAAACGTTATTTCATTTCTTAAAGGAGATGTTGCTAAATTATTAGATGATCTCGAAGAAGAAATGTGGTTAGCATCAAAAGACGCAAATTATGAAAAAGCTGCATCAATTAGAGATCTCATACACGCTGTGAGAACCATTTTAAATATTCAAGAAGATTTGAAATCTCAAAGAAAGAACTTTGATGTACTAGCTTATGCTGAGAAAGATGGTGATATAACTTTTTGTAAGATGGAAATTCGGAACTATCGAATTAATAATATCATCAATGAAATATTTCCAAAAGAAGAAGGTGAATTGCATGAATTGGGAGAAGTCATGCTGTACATATATGGGAGAGAAAAACAAAACTTCCCAATTCTACTTGAGAAGGAATTTACTACTAGATTCTTTAACAAGACCAATCTTGAAATTAAATCCCCAACTAACAACTTATCAAAACAATTTTGTGAAATTGCTGAAAAAAATGCTATTAATGAACTGCGAAAATATAAACGTGATATAAAATATGAAAAAGAAACAGAAAATGTTCTTGAAGAAATGCAAAATCTTTTCCAACTACCAAGTTTGCCAATGATTATACATGGCTATGATATTTCAACACTTGGTGGACAGTATTCGGTAGGATCTTGTGTTGTATTTCAAGATGGAAGACCTCAGAAGAAACTTTATCGACGCTTTCGTATACGAAAAAGCTATTCTGAACCTAATGATTATGCTATGATGGAAGAAGTTATCTCTAGACGTTATAAATCTGAAATGCTAAAAGATGATCCAACTCCCCAACTGATTGTTATAGATGGTGGAAAGGGACAACTCAATATTGCATTTAAAGTACTCAAGAATCTGAAAGTTGATTTTCCTATAATTAGTATAGCAAAAAAGAACGAGGACATTTATACTGAATGGTCAGATGAACCTGTTAATTTAGAAAAAAATTCCAGTGTACAACGCTTAATTCAGAATATAAGAGATGAAGCTCATCGTTTTGCAATAAATTATCATAAGAAGTTAAGATCAAAATCTGTTGAAAATTCTACTTTAGAAAAAATTAAGGGGATTGGAAAAGCAAAAGTATCAAAACTTTTTCAAGAGTATTCCACTTTAACTGAGCTTTCGAAAGCATCAAAAGAAGAAATAATGAAAAAAATAGGTGTAAATGAAGCAATTGCTCTTCAAGTATTATCTTTAGCAAAGAAGATTGTAAATAAATCTCCATATGATGATTAAAGTTATTCTAGACTTAGGAAAAGTGCTTTTAAGAATATGTTTCAGTAGTAGTAAGGAATAGTATATAAAGGAAATTGTCCTTCTATAATATTAGTTAAGCTTGTTCTTAACTCGGTGATTAAATGAAAAGAAAAGAAATAATAACAAGCGGGGTTCTAATTATTCTAATCTCGTTAAACTTTATTGCTCCAGCAAATGCTGCGACAACTTGGGGTTTTGAGATAGATAAAAACTATGTTTATGAATTAAATAAACTAACTATATTTGGTACACCTCTCGCTTTTGAATTCAAAGATGAAGCGAGAATGCGTATTGTTTTCAATGATTTTAATGATACTGGTTATTCCTTTGACTTGTATAACAACACAAATCTGCTAGCTGAAACATCAACCATATTCTTACCTGTAGCAGTTGATAATGAAACAACACTTGTTTTACCTCAAGGACTACCGGTAGCCCTACCATTATCTTTAGGAGAAATACCTGATTATCTAGCATACTTTGGACAAGTAATTGACCAAGTGGGTTCAATGATAATCTTAGATGACATAATGGAAAATATAAGTGATTACATGGATATTACATATTTGAATGTCTATTCCTTATATGATGACAGTTTTCTGAGTGCAAAGTTAGATTTGTATGCTCCAATTGTTAATGCAACTGTATTAACCGATCTTCTCGGAGAAATGGATTCTGGTCAGATACCGATTTCAATACCAACAAACATAACAGAACTTAAACTAAATACAACTTTAGCTTTTGATGCTTCAACTGGTTTATTTGACCATTTGAACGTTAAATTAAGGTCTTTGTCAACAGATGAGTATAATTACACAGATGATTTCAATGTTGATGTAGAATACGCTTTGTACAGACCTCCTGAACCAACATCGACAACAACTGTTTCATATGCTTGGGTTGTACCAATTGCTGTAGCTGTCATCTTTGCCAGCAGTTTATTTATAAGAAAGAGGAAATAATCCTCTCAATTTTTCTTTTTTACAAATCCTTTTTAATCTTATAGTCTATTCAATTTTGAGTAATGTGAGTCTTAGACCAGAGGAGTATGCTATACTTAATCAAATCTTTCAAGAACCTATCATCCCTTATAGCAGATTAGCTGAAAAAGTAAAACTGTCAGCCCCTACCGTCAAGAAGAGGGTAGAGCATCTTCTTGACGAGTCTATAATAAGAAAGTTTCATGCTGAATATCACCCAGAATCACTAGGTCTTGAGAGTCACATCTTTCTTCTTAAAATCAACTCTATTGATAAATATAAAATTGTTGAGCGAATTCTCGATTATCATCCATATCTTGTTGTTAGACAAAGATGTTATGGGGGTATAACTGGTGTCTTTTTGAAAGTCCATGTACCTATAGGGTCAATTGATTTATTCTGTTCTTTTCTTAATCATTTAAAAGATAATAACTTAGTTGAGGAAATTGTTCATTCAACTACAATAGGACCAGGAATCAAAACCAGAATTGACTTAACTTTTTGGAATCCTACTAAAAGTGTTTGGTCCTTCAAATGGGATATGTGGAAGAAGAATATAGATGTTGTTGATTATGTCCCTCAATTCAATTATTTTCAAAAAATTTCTCGAGAAAAACATAAGAATGTACTTAAGCAATTGAATTATCTTGATTTTCAGATTTTGAAAGAATTGGTACTTGATCCAACACAAAAATATTCTATTCTGTCAAAACAACTAGGAATACCGCAATATACCCTTTCACGAAGGAAGAAATTTCTGAGCAAGTCAGTAATTAGAAATTATCATGTGGATTTCGATAGATCATTTTTTGGGCTTGAGGATGAGTTGGTCTTTAAAGCAATTTGTGGACAGAGAGCTATGTCAAAGATTATCTATTTACTTAGAGAACTTACTCTTCCTTTTGAATCTGATTTTCGTGAAACAGATAAAGGATTTTTATGGAAAATCCTTTTACCTCCAAAAGACAAACTAGAACTCTTCAATATTCTCTGGTCTTTGTTTCCAGACTTGCAAATCATAATGTTAGATCCACATACAACCATAACAAAAGATTTTAACCCTAATAATTACTCATTCATAAATCATTCTTGGAAAGATACAGAAGATTTCATGATTTATCAAGTATTAGAAAAAGCAAGAGGAGAGCTTTTACTTGCTTAATTTATTAAACAATAGCTCGTAGCTCTTGGACGATTTCATATTTCATTTGTTTTCTAATGATTGGTATCATACCTACTAAGGCTGCTAAAACCAATGATAGCAAACTTAAGATTAGTGTTAATGCATTAACGTATAATATTAGTTGAATTACTTCTTCTGCTATCAATAGAGGTTTTACAAATAGTAGCGAAAATGCAGCTGCTGCAATCCCTAAGGGAGCACCTACCAATATTGTGACCGTGAGAAACGTACCAACTTCACCGATGAGTAATCCTCGTACTTTCGTCTGATTTCCTCCCAATGCTAGTAAAACTGCGTTCTCTCTTCTTCTTTGTCCTAGTATAAAATCAGTAGAAATTAATATGTAAACTACTCCCATTACATTCAGTATAATAGCTCCAACTAAGAGAATAACAGTAACAGGAGGAATATATCTATCAATGAAATAACCAATATAATCTGGATTAATTCTATCTGGATTGACTGTTAAAAGTGGAAATTGGCTCTCTATTTCTTCTTTTATTCGATTTATATCAGCACCATCTTTAGCTGATGCTAATAGAAGAGTTCCGTTTTGTGCGTTTAAGTCATTAATTAACACTTCTTTATTCAAGAAAACCCAATCATCAGTTTCTCGATTCATCTTTGGATCATATCCATGGGCTATTCCTAAACCGGGAGCTGATTTGATTACTCCAGTAATTGTCAAGAGTTGAACTTCTCCTGAACCAGTGAAACCTGAAACTTCGATTACATTACCTACTTGTAAGTCTAATCTACTGACAAGATACTCGCTGATAATAATCCCTTTTTCAGTTTCGTTTAAAGCCATAAGTCCTTGTTCAGCTGACTGGTTTACAAAACTCGTATCAGTCCATCGACCAATTTCCAGAAATTTTTCAGGTTCAACTCCAAAAACCTCAATTTGTATTTGAGTTCCCCAGACTGCTCTGGTTGTTTGAAAACCTGTAATACTCTCGATACCTTCTATTTGTCCCAAGGTTTCTTCCATGTATGAAATGTTTACAGGAATAAACGAGTCTATCCGAATGTCCGCCCCCATTCTATAGTCGTTCTCAAGGTTATTATTTCGAACAACTGAAGATCTAAGGGTCACTAAAGTCGTTAGAAGACATATTGTTAAAATTAAAAAGAATGTAAGGTCAGTAAGGTTTTTTCTCTGACGTGTGAGATTCTTAAAAATCAAGAAAGAGTTTTTCTTAAAAATAAAATTATAGACCTTTCCAAGTTTTTTAATCAATCTATTTAGTCCTTTGGAAATGAAATAGCAGATGAAGAATAATAAAGCAATAAACACTATTAACGTTTGAATACTAATTGATATTTTACTAAAACCGAAATCTGACTCTCCAGATACAGTCTTGAAATATTCAATCAATAGGAAGATAAATCCCGCTAATATTAAAACAAAGGATCCTACTTTTACTACCGTACTAATTATTTTTTGACCCCTTCTAGTCATAATCTGTGATTCATGAACATCTTTTCTTACAAAAGTTATAACGTTGAACAAAGTCATACCTAGATAAATCCCTAAAACCAAAACCGTAAAAATCTCTATATAATATGGTGAGATTTCTAGATACCTAAAATATCTTGTAAAAAGTTCTCCACTGAAAAATCCATCATAACCAAAAGATGGTATTAGTGCGGAAAGTAGAATGCCTATTCCAATACTCAAAATCAAAGAAATCGTACTTATTACGAGGAATTCTCCAAAAAACATCATTATTATTTGTCCACTTACTGCACCTTTGGACCTTAAGAATTCAATTTCCTCTTTTCTTTTTCTAACAGTCATTTGCGTAGATAGGATTGTCAAAATGATTGAGACCACTATGGTAGGTATAAATACTACGGTTGAGCCAAAACTTCTTGTATATTCATCTGCCATTGTTTGAATCTCTTGAGAAAGAATATTTGCAAAAGCATGCCAAAATCTAAACTCTATTCTTTCTTTTAGTGCATATATTGTATCGGGCATCTTTGCTATACCCGCTTTTCTTAATTCTTGACTATTTAACTTAACAAGTAATTTAGGTAACAATCCGTTAGAATCCATGATGTTGAGATCTTCTATTCTAAGATCCTCTTTAGGAAAGAAGATAGAATCTAAAAGAACTCCTCCAGTATTCCCAATCCCTCCTAGCATTTTAGCTATGATAGTGTTTTTCCCTACATAGGTGTAAATACCTGAAATTGTATAATTTATAAAAGTAGTATCACCAATATCATAGTACACCATTTGATGTTCTCCAATATCGGTATTTGGAATATATCTAGTAATAGCAACATTAACTTTGTCTCCAGGTTGAATGGTTTTATTGTAAATAACACTAAGTTGTTGAGCTTGAACATAGCTCATCATTATTTCTCCTTGATTTAATGTGGCATTCCCATCAACCTCTAAATTTAGTTTTATCCTTTCCATAGCTACTGAAGACACTATATGAGCTGCTGCTAGTGATAATGGATCTGACATGTTGTCTTGGTGGTCCTCAGGATACCACGTATAATTGTCTGGTTTATCCTCAAAATTAAATAGAGCCACAGAAGGATAATACCAATTAACATCTTCTACTAATGAATCACCTAGTACATAAGAGTATACTGGTTGCATGACATTAGGAAGAAAGGTTGAAACATACATTTCGTAATCTAATGTTTCTAAATAGTCATCAGCAATAATCTTCTGGGATGTAGTAGACCAGATTGATGCTGTGAATAGAATTGACATTGAAAAAACCAGTCCCAGAATGATAATGGTGATGCTTTTTCTTCGATTTATTATGTTTTTCCAGATAAGTTTTAGATTAAATGATAGAACTGCAAATGCTTTTTTAAACTTAGAAGTATCTTCTCCTTCACTTACATATTTGTCTAGCTCATTCATTGTTTTCGTCTCCTATAAGAAATTGAAAACTTGCTTCATTATATCCAACTTCAGGAAATTCCTTTTGTGAATATTTGGCAATCTTACCTTTTTGTAATACAATTACCGTATCAGCTAGTTTAGTAAGATAGGGATCATGTGATGTATATATTAACGACATCTTATTCTTTCTTACTAGTTTTAGCAATAAATCCATAATTTCATCTCCCGTTTTTGTATCAAGTGTCCCTGTTGGTTCATCTGCAATCAATATTGACGGTGCATTAGCTATTGCTCTAGCAACACAAACTCTTTGTTTTTCTCCAGAGCTCAATTCTTGTGGTAAACTTAATGCTTTTCTCCCCAAACCTACATTATGTAAAAGATCTACAGCATATTCTTTTGCTAGATTCTCTGTTTCTCCCTTAAGAATTAATGGGATCATAATATTTTCAAGAGCTGTTAAATGCTCTAATAAATAAAAGTCTTGAAAAACAAAACCAATCTCATTTAATCTGTAAGATGAAAGCTGATTCAAAGACCAAGAGTGAATCTCATTTCCATCATATAGTATTTTACCAGAAGTTGGTTTGTCTATACCAGCAAGTAAGTTAAGAGTTGTCGTTTTTCCTGATCCAGAGGTCCCTAATAAACATACAATCTCACCTCTCTTTATTTCAAAACTTATACCATTTAAAACTACTAAAACCTCTGCTTTTGAGGAGTATGTTTTTATCAGTTTTTCTACTTTTATATATGAATCGGCCATGAGGATTAAACAAATTTTATTCTAAACACTTAAATGATTTTTCTTTTATTAGAAAAAGATTCTATCAAATACTGAAAACGTACCATAAGATAACTACCACTAAAACAAATGCAACAGCAATTAAAATCTTATTCCAACTTCTTCCTTCCTCCTCTTCTTCATCTTCCCCATTGATACTCGAAGTTTCTTTATCTTCTTTCTGATTTTCTATAGCAGAATCTGAGTTGTTTTTAGTAGTCATCTTTTTTCTCCAATAAATTCTTACTATCACACGTAGCTTTATGTATAGCTTAAATACTTTATCGAATAGAACTTTTAATTTAAAGCTTCTCTAATCTTTTGGATGTAATAAATTATCTGAAACATATATGTCTGTGTTGGAAATTAATGCTAAAAGTGTAGCATGACTCGGTATCATCTGGAAGTGATGAACTTCTGAGAATCCCTCTAATTTCAGCTCTATTGTAGCTTGATAAGCATTAGAGTATGGAACTATGGAATCTATTGTTATCCTTTCTATAATACAAATTTCTGGTATCAATTCTCCTATTGTTAAACGAGAGTCAGTTCCTTCAATACCATTTAATCTTCTAGCTATGTCAACTGCAATTGATGTAGGAATATTAGTCATCAAAAAATTTTCTCCATTTTCTAATTCAAAATTTAATAATGGTATTTCAGCTAAGTACATTCCAGTTGTTCCTTCTTCACTATTATAAACGTCAGGACTAGCAGTAAAAACATCAATTTTAATTACTTTATGAAATTCCTGAGTATCGGAAGAAGGTTTTCTTTCCATGAGATAAATCATGTTATATTATTGAAAAGTGTTGAGTTTGTCACAACCAGAAAAAGATGAAGAAGTGAAATATTATTGAAGGAAAAGCACTAATATATTCTAGCTTCATAATAACATAGGTTGAATAAAAGAAATGACAAGCAAGCACTTTATCGGATGTTAACCATGAGAAAAAAGAATAAGCAATTAAGTCAATCAAACAGAATAGAAATAATATTAAAGATAGCAATTTCTGCTTCTTTAGGGAGTTTGGGAATTGTTCTTTCTACTATTGTGGTTTTTATTCCGAATTTTGAATTGATCTCAGTTACGATATTCTTGATTTCTTTGATGTTTGGAATCTTCTATGGGTTGCTTACTGCAATTTCAGTATCTTTAGTATATGAATTTATTGTGACTGCAATAGTTGGACCTGCTTCTTATCTCATAATATTTAAATTGGCTTGCTATATTCTTCTTGCTCTTTTTGCTGGTCTTTCTAGGAAAGTTATTCTGAAGCTTTCTTTCTGGGAATTAGGTATAATTGGATCGATATTTGCATTATTTTATGATATTCTGATTACAATAGGGTTTCAGATAGCTGTAATTCAGGAGAAAATTGCTATTAGCTATCTTATGTTACTACTAGCTGAAGGAGTATTTTTTACCATTACACACGTCATAAGTAACTTTATTCTATTTAGCATGACTAAGACAATACTTAACTGGATAGTAACCGCATTCAAAGCTAGAGGATTAAAACAGCTCATGTTACCTTCTCTTATCGAATCTGATGATAGTAAAATAAGTATGAGTTCAGAAGGAGGGATTAAGTGAAACGTTCTAAAATAATTTTTATTGTACTTGCCCTTTTACTCATTGTCTTTCTTAGTGTCATTCTCTCATTTCATATTAGTAACATTGTTCGTAATCAAAGTGACAAAGAAGTGGAAATTTTAGTTATTATAGATTTTGGGGCTTTAAAAGAAACTGACAATTATCTTGAATACTATGTTAATGTTACAGAAGGAAGTTCTGCTTTTGATGCTTTTACTTTAGTAGCTAACTTAACAATTACAAACTACCCCTTTGGTGTATATATTAGAGGAGTGAATGGCTATATGGAAGAACTTCCTAATTTCTGGATATTTTATTATTATGATCTTGAACTTAAAGAATGGGTGTACTCAGCTGTAGGTGTTAGTCATTATTATCTTTATGAAGGGTATAAAATCAAATTACAATATAACGGACAATTTTTGTTAAACAGTTGTTTACGGTGAAATTAATGTCTCAAAATAAAGGTGCTTTCTTGTTAATTGCTTTTAAAACAACTAAACCAATGATTCTTGTTTTACTGCCATTATTGTTTTTGAGCTACTTAATTGGATTCATTTATTCATCACTAGAGTCTTTTTTGTACCTTTTTCCATCAAGTGGGGAAGAATATTCTTTTCAGATTTTAGAAGGTGTTATCCTTGTTTCTATTACGGTTGTGAGTGCATTTCTTATAGTTTTAGCAATCAGAAAAAATCTTGTTAGATTGTTAAAATATTTTTATGGTTTCATTTTTCTCATTTCTTCAGTTAGCATTTTTTGGGTACATGGGTATTTCTTCGAGCTTGCATTTTCCCTCAATTCAATGTGGCTCGAAATTGCTTTTGCTGCTATTGGAGTTATAGTGGGATTATTATCTGTTATATTTATTATCTTAGAAAGATCGCATATTTTAATTAAAAATCTCTTGGTTTTTATTTTAGGAATTGCTATGGGTACTGTTTTTGGAGCTGTTTTTCCTATAGCTTCTTTTCTTTCACTTATTATTTTCATTTCTCTTTTTGATATCTATTCTGTTTTCAAAGGTCCAATCAACCAACTTCTTAAGAAAACTAATATGTCGATTTCTGCAAATAATGAGAACATAGCCACAACAAGTGTGGCTATAGGAATTGGCGATTTTGTATTCTATTCTTCAATCGTTACTTTTGTAACAAAGAATCTAGGACTAATACTTGGTTTTGCAGCTATTATAGGAATACTTGTTGGAATACAAATAACAAAAAACATGCTAGTAAAATATGGAAAGTTTCCTGGTCTTCCTATTCCAATTTTTCTCTCTCTTTTTCTTGTCTTAATAGGCTGGTTGATAATGAATCATGTTCTATTGATTTGATATCTTGCTTTCATTTAATGAGAACTAAAATCAAAAGGTTTAAAATAACAAATTGGGCTATCAACTCGGTAGAATACAGTGTCTAGTCGTAAGTTTAGGTATAGGGGTTTCACACTAGAAGAATTGAAACAAAAATCTATGGATGAAATATTGGACTTATTACCTTCAAGGAGAAGAAGAAGTTTATCTCGACAAGAATTTTGGACTCCACGTAGGAAAAAGCTCTTAGAAGATATTAGACGTGCAATGGAGGCTAATGAACGAGGAGAAAAAATCGTTGTAAGAACCCATGTAAGAGACATGCCAATATTACCAGAGATGGTTGGAGCTACAGTTGCTATTTATAATGGTCGTGAATACTTGGAAATTGAGATACAACCTCAAATGATAGGACACTTGCTAGGAGAATTCTCACCAAGTACAAAAGTTGTTAGACACGGTGCTCCTGGAATTGGTGCTACAAGATCTTCACTTTATGTTCCATTAAAATAATTCCTCTTCTTTTATGTTTTTACTTAAATTTTTTAAACAAGCTTACAATTGATTAATGGATGAATTCTTCAGAAAAAATAAATAATTCACACAATCCACGAGAATCAAAAGCTTTTCAGAGGTTGGAGAAGAATCTTACAATAGATTTATTGTGGATTTGGATATTAAAATTACTTCGTTCTGAACCGAAATACGCCTATCAACTAAAACAAGAAATCCAAGAACACTTTGGATTTAGTCCTGCAACTGTTACGAATTATACAATATTGTATTTGTTAGAGAAAGAAGGATTGGTGGAGAAAACAGAGAGGACTAATAGTGTTGAACGAATAGACCGAAAATATTATGTTATTACTAAATTTGGTCAAGAAGTGATGGATGAAGCAGAATCATATCTAGATGATGTATATAAAAAACTCTTTTCCGATAATTAGACTACTCAAAAGTCACTCATTTTTCAACAACCTTAAAAATTATAATTTTGCAAGAAGTTTAGGTATTGCACGATGAAGGTGGAAATTTAAAATGCCAAAGAAAAGAAAATCGGGAGGAAGGTCTGGAGGTAAAAGAGGAAGAGCTTCTGGAGTCCAGTGTCATGGATGTGGGAAAATTGTTCCTTCAGATAAAGCGAAAAAATTCTCTGTATACTCTAGTGCAGTTGACTATCGATTGGCAAAAGAACTAAGAGATGAAGGTACAATAATACCAAGACAAAAGAAAATAGTCTATTATTGTATATCTTGCTCAGTTCATAAAGGAAGAACAAATATCAGATCAAAAGATGATCGAAGAGGTTAAATCTTTCTTCTTATCCATTTTTTGCTCTCTTACCTTTTATTTTTGGAGTTTAAAGTTATGCTAACATTTGTAGTAATATCTTCCACAATTAGAACTACAACAAGGAAAAACATCAGATCAGTAGTGGGGGGTCAGGAAAGATTTGATGTCTTAGCTAGATGTTTACTTAATCTTGATAGATGGAAAGAAAGACTCAAATCTGATTTGAATCTTGTCCTTTATCTTTCACATCCAGAAGAGCAAATTGCATTGTATATTCAATTGAACAAACTCCCACGCACACTTAAAAGTGAATTAGATTCTGTACTAACATTGCTGGATATGTTTACTAAACCTATGGATTCTTTTTTTAGATTTGTTGCTATTAATTTTGAAAACCTTATGAAAATCTTTTTTGAAACCGCAACCATATATTATTTGACACCTGATGGAATTCCTTTAGAAGAATTTACGGCAGAAATTAATCAAACTACAGAATTGTGTTTTGTGTTAGGTAGTCAAAATGACTTATCAGAAACACAAGAACAGGTTTTATCAAATCTTGATGTAGTCCCACTTAGTTTAGGAAAACCAGATTATCTAGCGTCTCATGTAATAACAATAATCTGTAATCAATTTTCTTTAAGTTATGACTAAATTCTCCTTATTTTGACGAAACTCTTAATTATTCTAAAAGATAAAGCATGCTGATATGGAAGAAGACAAACCTCCAGTTATAACGAAAAGAATTTTAGTTCTGGGTTTTACGACTCCTTTTATTTTCAGTATTGGGGGGATGTTAATTGCATATTATGCAACCCAAAATCTATCTGAAAACACTCGTAATATTGCATTAATTATTGCTACCTTTATCGGTCTCTTTTTATCAATTGGAGTAATTTTTTTGATGCAATGGAACATTAAAAGGAAATTAAAGAAAGTAGATGGTTCTAAAATAGAAGAATCTGAGAAATGAAGTAATTCAAAATGCTTCAAGGATACGATGTTCTAATAGTATTTTGAATCTGTCAGAATTTTGATGGTAAAGCGGAAATTTTTTAAAATCTGCCAAGTAGTTCGAAATATAAACTTCAAAGGCTTTTAAAATGGCTACAAAAAGAAGAAAAATTCTTATAATGGGTGCTGCTGGTCGAGATTTTCATAATTTCAATACTTATTATAGAAACAATGAATCATATGAAGTAGTTGCTTTTACTGCTACTCAAATTCCTGATATAGTTGACCGAAAGTATCCTTCAGAACTCTCAGGAGATTTATATCCTGAAGGTATCCCAATTTTTGACGAGAGTGAACTTGTTGATTTAATCAAAAAATTTGATGTAGATGAAGTTGTATTCTCATATTCTGATGTTCCTCATTTGTATGTGATGCACAAAGCTTCTTTAGTTAATGCAACTGGTGCAGCTTTCACACTATTGGGAACAAAAGGAACCATGATCAAAAGCACAAAACCTTTGATTAGTGTTTGTGCAGTAAGAACTGGAAGTGGAAAATCTCAAACTTCAAGAAAGATTGTTCAACTTCTACATGATGCAGGAAAGAAGATTGTTGCAATACGTCATCCTATGCCTTACGGTGATCTTGCTAAACAAGCAGTCCAAAGATTTGCTGAATATTCAGATTTAGATAAAAATGAAACAACTATAGAAGAAAGAGAAGAATATGAACCTTACATTGATAAAGGATTAGTTATCTACTCTGGAGTTGATTATGAAGCAATTTTAAGAGAAGCAGAAAAAGAAGCTGATATAATTCTGTGGGATGGAGGAAATAATGACTTTCCGTTCTATAAAAGCGATTTGAGTTTCGTAGTTGCCGATCCTCACAGAGTTGGTGATGAGTTAACATATCACCCTGGTGAAACTAACTTGATTCTTGCTGATGTTATTATTGTGAATAAAATAACTACTACATCTTATACAAATGTTATGCAATTAGAAGAAAACATTAGACATGCTAATCCTAGAGCTGTTATAGTTGAAGCTGCTTCACCTATATTTGTTGATAAACCAGAATTGGTTAAAGGTAAAAAAGTATTAGTTATAGAAGACGGTCCTACTTTAACACATGGTGGAATGAAATATGGTGCTGGAGTTGTAGCAGCTAGAAGGTATGGTGCAGCAGAATTAGTTGATCCTAGACCATATCTTGTTGGTAGCATTAAGGAGACTTTTGAACATTATCCTGATATAGGTACTTTATTACCAGCAATGGGATATTTTGATCAACAACTAAAGGATTTAGAAGAAACTATAAGAAAAACAGAATGTGATGTTGTAGTTTCAGCAACACCAATTGATATTACTCGTTTGATTAAAGTAGACAAACCTATTGTTCGAGTTAAATATGAACTTGAAGAAATAGGTTATCCGAAATTAAAGGATATCCTTAAAGAAAAAGGATTCCTTTAGTTCTTCCTTCTCTTTTTTTGTTTTTTTAGAATTGATCTAATGAAATTCTAGAATATACATACACTTAATATTTTTAATTAACATCTTTATTCGAGAGTTTCGTTCATGAAAAGAAAGAACTTAGCAGAAAGATATGGCTCTTGGGCACTGATTGCTGGAGGATCACAAGGAATTGGTGAAGCTTTTGCAATTAAATTGGCTGAAAAAGGTTTGAATTTAGTTTTAATTGCACGTAGAATCGAGCCTTTAGAACAAGTTGCTGAGAAAATTAGAACCAAATATGGTATTGAAATAAAATGTATCTCTTTAGATCTTGCTAGTGATGATATTGTTTCTAAAATTCAAGATGAAATAGGTGATATTGAGATTGGTATTCTTGTTTATAATGCAGCTATAATACCAATTGGAAATTATTTCAATTCTGATTTAGAGGAACAACTTAAGGTAATTAATATCAATTGTAGGGGACCAACTTATCTTATCGATTACTTTGGAAGAAAGATGAGAAAAAGAGGAAAAGGTGGTATTATCCTTATAAGTTCAATGGCTGGATTACAAGGGACACCAATAAATGTTCATTATGCTGCTTCAAAAGCTTATAATATTGTCTTAGCTGAAGGATTGTGGTATGAATTGAAAGATTTTGGGGTAGATGTCATTGTCAGTATTACTGGTGCAACTGCTACTCCTAATTATATTGCAACAAATCCCGATAAACCTGGTTTTTTTGTTCCAAAACCACTTGATCCACTCCTTGTAGCTAAAGAATCTTTAGGAAAATTAGGGAAAAAACCATATGTCGTACCAGGATTTGCAAACAAAATAGCAAGTTTCTTCATCAAACATTTTCTAACTAGAAAACAAGCTATAAAATTAATTGGCAAAAATACCATCAAAATGTATGGTAAGTATGATTCCTAAATTTAGATTAAAGAAACAAGTTTTATATTGAGCTCTCTTTATTTGAATGTAGATTGTATGCCCTCTAAAATACCAAATGAAACCATCGAGGATGGTTCAGATGTTTTAATTGTTTTAGATTCCCATAAAAGGTGGTTATCTAAAGTAACAAGCGGAAAGCAATTTCATTGTCATAAGGGATTTTTTGAATTTGATCAGATTATTGGCCAACCTTATGGATGTAAAATTAGAACGAACAAATCAATTGATCTAACTATATATAAACCAATTCCTAGTGATTATTTGCAACATATTCCTCACAGTTCTCAAATAATATACAGCAAAGATGCGGGTATGATTTTACTAAATGGTGGAATTCATCCAGGTAGTATTGTCATTGAAGCAGGAACAGGAAGTGGTGCGTTAACCTCAATATTAGCAAAATATGTGGGATCAGAAGGTCATGTCTATACTTATGATAACAGAGAAGAAGCACATACAACTTCAAAGAAAAATCTTGAAAGATTAGGATTAGATTCACATGTAACTCTTAAATTAAAAGATGCTTCAGAAGGATTCGATGAACAAAAAGTTGATGCTGTTGTATTGGATTTAGGTGATCCTTGTGAGATTATTCCTCATGCATATAATTCATTAAAATTGGGTGGTGTTATTAGTATCTTCATGCCTACATATAATCAAGTTGAAAAAGTGTATGAGAAGCTACGCGAATTCAGTTTTGGTGATATTGAAGCTCTAGAATTAATACTTAGAGGAATACAACTAAAACGAAATGCAATTCGACCAAATACAAGAATGATTGGTCACACAGGTTTTCTAATATTTGCACGGAAATTAATGGGAGAAAATCAGCAATGATAGTCATATTTAGATGTAAACATTGTGAGACTCTAAATGAAATTCCAAGTGATTTTCGATATAGGTTGTGTAAAAAGTGTTCTTCCTTAATAACTTATGAGATAGGAGAATCTATATTGTGTATTGATCAATACGAGAATTGTCTAGAATTTACGCAAATAGATAATTTAACAATGGAATCAGCTGAAAAATTCTTTTCTTTAGCAGATAAAAATACTGAACAAATTTCTCAACTTATAAAGAAGCATGATAATATTACTTCAAACCTGTTAGATATACCAGCAGCATCTCTCCCAGATACTATACTAGTTCTATTAAAACACAATAATAGTGAAACATTCGACGAATTAGTGAGAAATTGCAGAAATTTTGCTATTGATTTAAATAAAATGGAACAAGTTATAAAGAAAATGAAAAATGAAGGTATTGTTTACTACCCTAAAGGTTGGCTTATACGCTTAATTTAAATGCTCTTTAATACTTTCTCTTTTTGAGTTTATCTCGTATCCAACCATAAAGTATGAAAACTATAACTCCTACTACTGCTACAGCAAAAGCTATTCCAACACCAATAATAACTTTTGAAGGACCACCATAATCAATGACAGAAACAGTGATATTTTCTGCTGCTATGTACTTCTTTCCATATGCTCCTATATCGGGATTTGGGTGATATTCATCGATTGCCCAGAAATAAATGGTTACGTTATAATCTGCTTCAACATTGGTAATTTCTGCACGTAAAGTTCCTGTCAAACTTGCACCAGGTTCAAGTGAATTGTGGTCTGAATCAAATTTTTGAGTATAGGTGCTATTTAATCTGCTATTTCCACCCTTATCAATGAAATCTGCTTTTAATGATTCTACTTGAATAGTTTGATCCCCAAAATTAACAATTGTTGCATAAATACTCACTACATCGTTTCTTATGATGGTAGTATCCGATATCCTGCCATTAAAGGCAGCAATTAGCTCCTCTGATTGTGCTTGAGTTACTTGAGTTACAGGATTTAGTACAAATGCTAATAGTATCAAAAAAGTACTTGCTCTAATTAATTGCTTCTTCTTCATGGAAATCATCTTTATTCTGTGATTAGTGACGAAAGTTCCCTTTTCAGGTTTTCTAATGACCTTTCTATTCTCTTTTCATAAGTATTGTTAATGCTGATTTTTCCATCAACTGTTTTGACTATGATACCACCCATACTTCGTATGTAATCTTTAGCAAGATTCATATTAACATCTAAAGAGTATTCTTTAAGTTGTTTAGATATACCTTCAAAGAACTGTTTTGTAAATATTTTTTTATCCTCTTCTCGACAATGAATTGTGAGTTCTGGTCGTTTTAAAGTGATAGCTGCTTCAATAACTAGGTTTTCTAAGCTTTTTACATATTGTTCAGATCCAACTACAACTTGTATTTTTTTCTGAGCTTTCTCAATAAAATTCTCTACTAGTTCATCTCGATGTTTAGTGACATCAAGTTTCAAATCTAATTCGTGTTTAGCTTTTTCTTTCATAAATTCTGTATCAGCTTTTGTTTTGGCACCATCAATCGTCTTAGTTTGAACATTTTCGATTTTAGAGGCAGTCTCTTTTTTGATATCTTCAACAGACTTCTTTTGTTCTGCAACTATCTTTTTAATAACTTTCGCAGTGTTTTCCTCTATTTTTTTGGTTATTTCAGTGTCGATTTCTTCTTTACTCATTGTAATCCTCTTGTGGGTGGGAGAATTTGTTAAAGACTTCATAAGTTGGCATATAAAAATTTTGGTTAGGAATTGAAAATCAGTTCCTAACATTTGTGTGATTAGATTATTACTCAAATAGTGTTTCATCTGTAGCATATTTGTATGCGATTATAAACAAACCAAAGAATATAACTGCTGAAAGAGCTACTATTATTGTAACAATTATATCTGGTCTGGCAAAGATTCTGATGAGAAAATTCATAGCTATAAATATTGGAACCATTAATGTTCCTGCAGCACCACCTGTGCTCCCCCCTTTAGGTATCTTCTTCCTCCATCTGATAATGGTTTCCAAAGAACTCAATGTTACTGCTATGATGTTTATAACAAGCATAGCTGTTCCTGTAGTTACCCAATCTTTGATGTCTCCATTTACATTATTATCTACAAAGAGATATAACATTAGAAAACCAGCAAACAAGATTATTTTGATTAAGTGACCAATTCTTTCACTTGCTTCCTTTGTATAGGAGACCTGTGATGCTCCTTCTCGAAGGAAAACAAAGAAATTTCCTACAGCGATAGCACACGCTAGACATAATACTATACCATAGAAGACTGGAGAATAATCTGCCCAAACTCCCCAGATTGACAATAATAATGGTACTTCACCTACAGGTGTGAATGCATATGAACCAAAAAATGCTATTGCGACAATTAAAGGAATCGCAGCTAGAATTATCCCAGGAATTACGATTAATATTGCAGGAACATTCTTCTTAACACCGAAAGCATACAAAATCAATTTAACTGCAAAAAATGCTCCAAAAACTGCAATTATTGGGCCAGCAAAAGGCAGTATGAGGAAGAATAAGCAGAAAATAGCATTTACCATATAGAAAATTTTGGTATCGATTCTTACTTTTCCTAATGCTCTCCACATTAAATCATATGAATTAGCCATTCTGGTTGCTTTGATTGCTGAAACTAGCGAAAA
>CAZJUB010000046.1:0-20211 GCA_964549075.1 uncultured archaeon
GGGTCTCCAATCATAACTATCTTCCCTGAGCCAATGGGAAGAGTCATTATTGGTGCAAACATCACGCCACCCCATTCATCCGCATCTGGTGTTGCTGTACCTTCTTTTGCTGATTGAAAATCTGATTCCATCCATGAAGATTCAGTTGTATAGAACGGTAAGAAAGGTAAGAATTGATTTTCTATTTCCATCCCAAACAACTCCAAAGTTACAGCTTGAAGTGGCATCCAATCTGTTCGATATGTTCTAACCACTTTAGTTCCCCCACTATCTAGATAAACTGGGTGGTGGACGGCTATGCTCAAAACTGTACCAAATTCCATTTGGAGACGATTTACACCACTAGTTAAGGGATTAGAAGGTTCCATATTTATCAGAACTGGTTGTGCTGGATTGGTGGTATAACTACCTGCATCCATAAGAACGGAACTATTAAAGGCAAATCCTCTGAGCATCCCTAACATCTCAAACATGAGAGCTTCCTCAGTAAGCCCATCTCCTCCACCTGTACCTAATCCAAACATTTCAAGAAGTGAAGGTAAACCTGCTGCTGCAGAAACCTCTTCCCAAGTGTTTAAGATGTTAAATAAAGGTTCGAAGATTTCAGCTCCCGTTCCATAATCATCCGCTACTATCAAACTACCACCTCTCGCTAAGAAAGTTATTAGCGAAATTGTATCTGTGGTTGAATATTGTGTAGCTGGACCCATGATTGCCAAAACTCCAGGTTCATACACCCTATTTAAAATGGATAAGGAAGACATTCCATTTGTTATATTAGTATAACCCTCACTTTGGAGCGCAACCCGTAAACTTGAGAGTCCATCCCAATTTTCGTTATATATGCTAAATTTCATCCCAGCTCTTCCTAAACCTACTATCCCTAGTAATATAGGCACCACTATAATCAAGAAAAGGATAGTCATCACTAGTGTATATTTAGTGAAATTAAAGTTCCTAAGCCTTTCTCTTAATTTTCTTCCTTGTTTTTGTTTGGGTTCTTGCTGGCTCAACTATTTCTACACCCTGTTCTCTTATACCTCTGAAACAGATATCTAATCTTTGAATTGCTTCTTGATAATCATCATATGAAATCTCAGCATCTGTATATCTAGCAATTTCAAATGAAGTGAGATATTCATCCATTACCTCACGTGAAATATTTGCTCTATCAGCTACTTGGAATCCAAATTCCCTACCTGTTTGGTAAGGAGCACGAGCTAATTCAAGAAGTCCATCAGCGATATTTGTTAAACCGCCAAAAGAAGCGATAACAGCTCCTTTATAGTCTTGTCTTTGCTCAAAAATTTTAACATCAGCCATAACTGATGTGAACATCTGATTCAAGGCTTTTACTTGTTTTCTTCTTTTAAAGAATCCGCCACTACGACTCAATTTTCATTTCACCTACTTCTATTTTATCTACTATTTTTAATAAAGCACGAACGCCTGAGTTGAAATCTTTCTCTGTGATCTCTTCATAACCGTAGCGTGCTTTTTCGAAATACAACAATAGAGTGTTGATGAGTTCGCTCTCAATCTTTCCTCTATATGCTAATAATCGTCCAAATTCTGTAGGAGTCTGACTCCTATACCTTGGTAGATCAAAAAATTCTCTACCAATCCCTTCCAAAACACTCCAGCTCTTTAACAAGCCATCTTTATATCTCCCTTCTAAACCATCTTTCTTAATATCCTCAATTATTTCTCTAAGATAATCTCTTAGTCTGCGTTTGAATGTTTGTTTTTTAGCGTAAGTCTGAATTGTGTGTCTGTTGAACCACAAAAATAAACCTGCCAGAATTACAACTAATCCACCAGCCACACCACCAATTATAGCTCCAAGATTAGGTATTCCTAATCCTCCACCAGATTCATTAAGAACACCTAACGAATTTGAAACAGAATCAGAATTACCAACACTATCCGTTGCGGTTACTGAATAGAGGAGAGCATAGGTACCAGAACGTGGAAAATTAAAACCACTTAAATCCACCTGAACTGTGAATACATCCGATGTCCCTACTCTTGTTAGTGCGACAGTAATATTATCATAATAAGTTGTATCACCCATTGTAATATCGAAACTTAGAACCACTGAATCCACAGTTGTCTGAGTATCTGTGATAGTGACATTAAAAGTAATTATAGTATTTGGATTGGCTACTGTTCCATTGTAAATTGGAGAAAATGGAGCAATATCAGGAGGAGTAGTATCTATAGCAGAAACATATACTGGGCCATAGAAACCTAACGGTGATTCATTAGGAATAGGTGCTGTATCCACTCCAATGTAATATACCCAATATTCGTAGTTATAATCCATATCAAGTGTGTAAGTATATTGATTTGTACCAGAAATGTGTGTCATTGAAACATTATTAATGTAATAATTTTCTGTAACATCAGTTATTGTGTTACGTCTATCAACTCTGATTTTTACTTCACTCATTCCAGTATATACGACACTATCATTCATATAAACGGTAATATCTACATAAGGATTAGTTGGATCTAGTGAAGTAGCAAAATTAGGTGTAGATTCTTCTACAGGGCCATAGACATCCCCGATACTATATGATGGAAGTGCAGGATAAGCAAAATCAGTACGATGAGCTATTGATGTATCGTACCACCAAGTAGGATTAGTTTGTAAACCTCCTCCAGCTGCAACACCATATCCGCTATAATCGTAAACGTAAATTCCAACACGTACTTCATATTGGTTGTAAATTGACCAAGTCGTTATTTGATCTTGATAAGTATTAGGACCAATATTTGTCATTGCGAAGAAATCAGCATATACATAAGTTTCCCCTATTGGATCCCATATACCATAAATAAGTGTCACATTTTGTATCCCAGAACCTACATCGCTAGCAACCACCGTGAGTGAAATATTATAATAAGGATCATGGGGAACCAGAAGATAAGGATCTGGTGAGAATATAACATCATCAATAGTTGGAGCGTTATTATCTGGACCAAAAACATTCACTGTTAGAGTAATTGTTGGAGGTGAAGGCATAGCTCCTCCTGTTGCGATCAAATCGCCAACAAATGCTTCGTAAGATTGAAATGATGCTGCTAATAAATTGGTGTATGTCCAATCAACATAATTCACACCTGCTGTAACGATTTGATTAGCTGTACTACCAGCAAAGGTGATCGATATTTCTGCACCTATTGGATTTCTACCTGATTGATCAACTGCTGTTAATCTATAATACTCGCTAGAAATAGAGAAGGAATCCCAGAAGGATGTATTCCATTCATTTGTTGAAGGTGTAGAAACTACTGTTCCATTTAGATGATATAATGTAAGCGTAAGTGAGTGATAAATATTGAATGAATCACTATCTGAAGGACTCCCTGGAGCATAATATTTGTAGGTTCCTCCATCCTCGAACAATGCTGTTATTACTATTGTCTCAAAATCGTTCTGTATAACATATGAAGGAACAATTTTTGTAACATCTTCCGATCCTGTTGCAGTTACAATTTCCTCTGTTCCGATTCCGGGGAAGAGCAATTGAAATCTTGAAGCTATAGCAAGATTATTGTTGACATCTCTTATTTCCACATTAAAACCTAAAGACATACTTGTAGTATAGAAGATAGAATTGTCATCAAGAGTAAGAGTAACAGAACCGATGTCCACTGCTAAGATTGTAGTTAATGTATCATTTGTGAACCTTGCAGGATAAAAGTCACTATCATAAAATCGGAATAGGATAGAAATTCCTTGTGTTATATCTGTGTAAACTGTCGGGTCAAAATAAATACTAAAAGTAATTTCTCCACCGACTGTTATATTAGAGTGACTGAGAGTTGTGGAAGTTCCATATCTAATGTAGATATCTATATCGTAACCTGACACTAAACCAGCTGATGAAGAAAGGTTAGCATAAAAATCTACAGTTGTTCCCATTTGAATCTCTTGAGGACCTTTAAGATATGTGCCAGTAAAATCAAAATATGCATCAACTACAAGAGTTTCTTCAGTTTGATACATAAATTTAGCAGTATTAATAATATAATCTTCACTTGCTACATTTGAATTATTTTCTACAAAGAAGTTAATCCCCAGTTGTGTGATATCATAAGTAGCGTTATAATAAACTGTGTCTTCTGCTGGTCCTGGAGCAGTTGCACTGTAAATATGCTGATTTAGTATAGAAAAAACATGAGTACCAGTATGATCTTTAGTGTTATCTGTCACCCAATCAATTTCTAAATCATAATTTGTACCAGAAGTTTGAACTGTGGTTCCATTATCATATACAACTCTTGTTGTGAAAGAATAAGGATTACTTGGATTTGTCACTACAGCAACATGCTGAATGTCCATCTGCCCAAAGAAGGTAATATTTTTAGCTCCCGGTGTTCCAGCTAATCTTTCAGCTGAAGAACCATTAAACCAAGTAAGGATATTAATGTCTCCGATTTTGGAAAATGGACTAGAAGATAAGGTTGAGGTTACTAAGTCTATTGAGAAAAGACCATTTGCATCAGTTATATCAGAACCGACTTCATATTGGCCATTACCAAAATAAAAAGCCTGATTTGCTTGATATTGGCTTTTTGTAACATTATAATATAAATAAACAGTCTCACCATCCCATTCACGTCCCAATATTCCTCCCCATAACCTACCTTCAACTGATATAGTTGTACCTCTTACATATTTATCTTCAGGTGCTGATGGGTAAAAATCTTGTTTTACACCTATTTCTTGGTCAAGATAATTTCCATCTTTATCTTTTACTCTAAACTTTAAATCTTCAAATACTGGTGTTCTTGCTTCAAGAGCAATTTCATCAACTTCAGGTTGATTTTGAGATGTTTCAACATCACTTAGAACTTCAGATTCTTGACCTCGTTTTAGCATGTCAATGACATATTGTGGTACAGAAGATCTATTCTGTACATCATTGATTTGGATATTTTCATCTTTTTTGTTAGAAGTAACATCAGCTGCAATTTGAGCATAACTGCTAGAAAGTAAGCAGACAAAGATAAAGATTGCACAAAGAATCTTAAGTTGCTTTAACTTCACATTAACACCTCATATATTTCCAGTTTTAATCGATTAAATATAATAGAGAAATTATCAAATAAGGTAAATATTTCAACCTTTAAATCTAAACCTGATTCAGTAGGAACAACATTTTCTATGCCATTTACAAAGGAAAGTAATGCTGGTACATCAGCTATAATGATTTCTGCAGAGATGTTCCATGTATCCAAGTAAAAGACCAGAACATAATATATTCCAGGATATAATCCAGAAACATCAATTGTGAGTGTATCATTAAACATTCCAACTCCATCAGTGAAGTCACTAAGGAGTAATGATGTATAACTATCAGCTGTTAAATCAGCTTCCAATGCTGTTCTACTTGTTTTTGTAGCTCCATCATAGACATCTTTTGGAACAAACCAGATATCTATAGCTTCATTTGTAATGGGTTCAGGAGTACCGCCTGTCGGATCTAGGTAGAGATAGAAATCTAAATCTGTAACAAAGGTATCTCCTTCAAGGTCTTTATTGAAGAAATCATCACTAATATCAATTGTGGATTTCTTGCTATCTTCATATACTAAAATCGTAACCGTATAATTTTGTCCATATCTCGCAACTATATAATAGGTCGTTGAGACCGAACAATTTTCAAAGAAATCAAAACCTGCAGATTGCGTTGCAAGAGCTGAACCTCCTGTACTGTTTGTTTCTGCTCTACCCTCACCATGTGGTGTAAGGCTTAAAAGATTCATTGGATCAGCAATAATAGCTTGCATTTGTGCGTCATCGAGAATGTAATAAGTTACTAACCTGTTTGGTAGTGGTGTTGTGTGAGCTACGTCTTCGTATAATATTGTGGAAATCGTATAATTTACTCCTCTTTGAAGTATGTAAAAATCAGCTACTCCTACTGGTGGAGGATAAGGATTCAGCATAACTTGTTTATTCGCATCGATATAAATATTCGTAAGATATCCATCTGGTGCAACTATGAAACCCGTAGCATTCAGCGACGATAACGTTGCATATGCTATTAAGACAAAGACTGTAGAGTTATCACTTGGTATATACATAGGATAAAGAAGTGGATCCAATACCGTAAAGTATTCTGCTCTACCCGTTGCTTGAGTAGAAATTACACCTAATTCTACTGCTTGTTCTAAGAGTTGCGCTGGATTAGATTGATAAGTGTAATAATCTTCTAGAGTGAGTGTTTTGAATGTTACTTGTGTTCCTTCAACTGGTGAGCCATCAGATGTAACATCTGCTCTAAAAGTATAGTTGGTTCCATAATCAGTAACATAAAGTCGTTCTCCTCCAATCAATTGATTTGAAACAGGGAAATAGAGTGGAGGTTCATTTAAGATAGAGAGATCAAGATCATATGAAGTGTAAAGAGTATTATCACAATAAATGTAATTTCCACCATCATAATATGGTCCCATTTGGAATTGACCCCACTGATAAACATAATTTCCACCACCCAAATCAATAGGAACTAAAGCTTCAATCCATGCATAGAAATTAGCTAATTTAAGCATCCTATCATTGGGATCTCCACCTATTTCATCTCCTAAAGCAAATCCAAAAACTGGTCTGCAAGGGATGTTGTTTAATCGTAAAGTCATAGTCGCTAGTGTAAGATAACCAGAAAGCGATCTATCTAAACCTTGTACAACAAGCTCTGCTCTGTCTTGTCCTCCATTGTCTGAATCAGCAGAAAGAGGCATTCCAAAGTCGGTAAGAATCTTTTCTAAAATATAGGTTATTTGTTGATAATAATCACTACCGCTATCTAGACCTGTATGTACAAGATCACTAGCATAAGCTGCAACATTTGGCGAGATTGTTGTATAACTTGCTGGTTTTTGCAAAAAACGTGCATAGGTTGTATTGAAAGAGCTGCTTACAAATGGTGCTGCACCATAATCTCCTGTATTAGAAACTATTGCTGTGATATTTTCATCCTTTAGGAAAGATGTGTTGTAAAGTAAAGAACCTACAAACCCTAGAGTTTTTGTTGTAGCTTGAACAGACAACATATCTCGCAGATTATATCTAATATTGGTTGTACCATCTTGGACACCGATAGTGCCATTTTGATTTAAGATATTATTATCCCAATCTGCATCTCCTGGACCAGGATAATTGTCGTATCCCAGAAATGGTTTAGCATAGTTGTTACTCCAAGTTGAGATCATACTCATTAGGAGGCCTGTTGTAACTGAATAGACTGTTTGATTTACAGAATATTCTGTTACAGTTATGTTAGGATCGGGTAAAGGTGTTCCATAATTATTTGGTTGTAAAGCATATCTGGTACTTGGACTAGATGCCACGAATTCCCACGTATCAGATTGATACGTATCTCGAATCTCCCAACGGTACAAACTATCTCCAAGATTACCTGATGTAGCTGTAATTCTTGCAATATCTGCGTTTATTGTATCGTTCAAATCTAGAGCATCCAGCAAATCTAACAAGCCATCTATATAGAACGGTGCTGATCCAGTGAAGAGAGAGTTAAACCAATTATCATTTACAGTCATTGGTTCTATGGAACCTGGAGGTAAATCTCTATACTTACCTATTAGATTAACATAAGGAGTAAAGAAGGAAACCAATAATGCACCTATTATGAATCCTGTAATTAAAATTCTCTTCACACTATGTCTTGTGTGAATTTTAGGGAATTTGAAGGCTTTTGCTTCAAATGCTAATAAAACAATGAATACTTCTATTATCATAACTGCTGGTTCTAAAAATTGAAGAATAATATCTGGTAGAGGGATTCTCACAATTGTATAAAAATAACTGTTTACAATTGTTAAGATCAGGAGAGCACCAAAGATTACTGTAAAAATTATATTCCACTTTGTGATACCTTTTGGCATCATAGCTGCAACAGGCATCCTACTTTTTTTTGTTTTCATCTTTCGTGTTTTTGGGACTACTGCAGCTTTAGTCTTTAGTTTTACACCCTCTTTTACTCTCTTTTTCCGACTAGGTTTGACTTCTTCTGACATCTTGTCTCCTCATATGTATAAAATATAAGAGTACCAGTTACCCTATTAACTCTATACTTCTACTATACCTAAAAACTTTTTGTGATATAAATTCTTGCAAAATGGTAATGCCAAATAATCAAAAAATGAAAGTATCAAAACCTTATTAGAACACTTGAAAATGCAATTCTAAGAATCTTCTCAATTTATAAGTGAAAAGAGATAATTTTTCTTGACTTAATATATGATTTTATCAATTATATTATTGAAATAACAGAGACCTAAAAATATGAAATATCATTGAAAATAAATTACTGCAAATTAAAAAATTAAGTACTAGTTCTGTTAATCAAATCATCATATCATCAACAAAACAAATCTTGAAGAGATGTCATACATTAATTCAAATACTATACTTATATCGAACAAATTGTTTACAATCAAGTGAAACATATTCAGAAAAATGGATGTGAAAAGAATTCAAGTTAAATTAATTTCTTACCCTTCAGAAACAGACTTAATTGCCAAGATGGCTGCTGCGATTTGCTATTCTGGAGGACATAATTATGAAGAAATTAGAAAAAAAGCAGAGGAAAAACCAAACGAATATCTCAGTAAAATTGTCAAAAACGGTCACCTCTCTATACTTGAACATAACATCTATGTTTTCTATGTATCAGGTATCTCTAGAATAACTAGTCACCAACTTGTACGTAAACGAATAGCTAGTTATTCACAACAATCTCAACGATATGTAGATGCAAAGAGTTTTGCAACTGTTAAACCCAAATCCATACAAAATTCTGATTTCAATGACGAATACGATAAAGCCATGAAAAATAGTTTTGATTTATATCAAAAAATGCTTGATGGAGGTATATCTAAAGAAGATGCAAGATATGTTTTACCTGGAGCTACAACTACGCAGATGATTGTATCCATGAATGCTCATGCTCTCATAGATTTCTTTGTTCGAAGATTATGTACTCGAGCTCAACTTGAGATAACTCTTTTAGCTGAGGAGATGCTTAAAGAAGTGAAAAAAGTCTCTCCTGTAATATTCAGAGATATGGGGGCTTTTTGTGAGTTTTATGGTTATTGCCCTGAAAATGATCATTCCTGTGGTAAAGCTAAAACTCTCAAACAAATAAAAGAAGGTTAAAAATAATTTTTTATTCTGCTTAAAAGAAAAGAGTGTTCTATTTTATATCATCCTAATTCCTTAGAAATTTCTTCTTCATCTTCTGAATAAACTTCAGTTGCTTCTTCACTAATTTCATTCTCATTAGGTTCATCTTTTTGACTAACAACTTTAGGTAAAATAGCATGGGTTCTAATTAACAAGACACTATAGAGTATAGCTATTACTACCAAAGAGGGTCTAATAACTAGTTCAGCTATTGCATCGTTCGGTATTATGAAATATATGATGAAGGAATACGCGACTGCAATAAGAACTAAAATAAGAATAATGATTAAAGGCCAGAACATTTTTTGTATTATGAATTGCCACTTTTTCAGAAATTTATCATCATTTATTTTCCTTCGTTCAAAGTCAGTCAAAACTAGATTGTCTTGATAATGTTGAAGTTGTTCTTTTGAATGCTTACTAGCTGGAATGATATAAAATCCTTCTTGAGTACTGAATTCAATATAATAAAGGCTAAGGATAAAACGCAAAACCACACATGTACCAGCGGAAACTTGAAAGAGTATTATTTCGATCCTCCCCAAAGAGTCGGGGAAAAACATAGAAGCAAAGTTTCCTAAGAGAAGAGATAAAGCTGTTCCCAGAATAAAGAAGAAACCAAATATAAGTTCGCTACTTAAATCCAGTTTATTTCCTTTTGAAAGATCAATTAATAAAATTACCAAACCAATAATTAGCCAAATTGTAAAAACATAGATATTTAGACTTAAGACAGATTGAGCTAAGATTATTCCTATAGCTATGATTCCAAAGAGATGATGTGCCAATAGAACTGGAGAAAATTTTTGGGTTTCTAAAGATTTTTTCTCCCAATCTTCTTCAAATACCTTGTCTGTAAATCTCATTTTATCGCCTTAATGCTTGTTGAATTAATCTTTGAGAGGGAGAATATTTTTTCATGAGTCTATAAAGAGATAAGATAATATTATCCTCATATCCTCTCATTTCAATAAAATCTCCCCCTACAGAATAGAGTATTTGTCTAGCTTCTTTTTCTCTAGCTTTATAATCATCTTGGACCAAACTAGGAAATACTGTCTCCACAATATCTTTGTATTCCATACTCTGAGCTTGGTCAATTATCTGATCAGGTGATGCTAGAATATTGAATCCCATAGTGGAGAAATTTACAAAAATTACTCTACTTCCCATTGTTTTCAAAAGGTGTAAACCTTGCAATTTTGTTTTCAAATCTCCTTCTAAATCAGAGAATATTATAGCTATTGAATGGAGTAATTGATTAGATCTAGTAAACTTGATTGCATTAATGAAGTTACTTTCCACACCAGAAGCTTCTATATCGAAAAGATTAAGCATCAATTTTAACTCATTTTTCCCAACTTGAGGTACTATAAAGCGACTCACATTATCAGCGTAAGCAATAACAGCTAAATCATGATTTGTTCCTTGTATTAATGAGGAAAGCTCAACTACTGAAGATAAAGCATATTCGAATTTTGGACCAAACATGGTGCTCCCCAAATCCAAATATATCAGAAAATGAAGGTTTCTTTCATCTTCAAATTCCTTAGTAATTAATTTATCGTGTCTAGCTGTAGCATACCAATCTATATGTTTAACTTCATCTCCAGGCATATAATCTCTGAGAGCGAAAAACTCATCTCCTCTACCTTTTACTCGCTTAGCAAATTCATGAACCATTTTAAGAAGAAGTTCTTTTTTGGTTTTCCAAGGTATATTTATTCTGGGCCTTTGAGGAAGTACTTTGATGTATTCAACAAGTTTTACAATCCTACTTTGTTTGAAAAGATATTGAAAAGGACCCATATGCATTTCAATAGGACCAACTTCAGCATTTCCTCTCCTTACACCTATAAGTATCCATACCAACGTTCTGCTTTCTTGCGGTTTCAGTTCTAAAAAGACTTGTTCTGGTGTTTCAATTGTTCGAAAATGATAGGAAAATCTTAATGTGACCTTTAATCTTACCACTTTATTTGAATCATTTGTTAATTTTGCTGATACAGCTAATAAACCTCTACTTCTCATGTATTTCTTTGAAATTCTCAATTCTGTTATAATCTGAGCTTTTTGAGTTAGAAGAAAATTTGCAAAGATAGAAGAAATGACTAATAGAAGAAAAATTCCTGGTATTATCAGGAGAAAATTGTCGATAGCCAAACCTACTATTACAAAGAGGCTTCCAAATAAAATGAAACCTTTTCCATTCTTTGTAAGTTCAAGATGTCTATCTTCTAACATTCTATTTTCCTCAAAACCAATATTATATTACAACTTCAACTTCAGCTAAGATATTTTCTATAATCTCGTTAACTCTTATTTGTTCGATTTCTGCTTCTGGTGATAGAATAAGTCTGTGATTCATAACTGGGAAGAAAATCGATTTAATATCATCAGGCTCTACAAAATCCCTACCTCTTATTGCAGCTATTGATCTACTAAGTGTGAGAAGTGCAATAGAACCTCTAGGACTAGATCCTAAAGCGAGTGAAGGAACAGAACGTGTTGCAACTACAAGCTTGGCAATATACTCAATTATCTGATTACTGATTATAACATCTTTTTCTATTTCTGATGATAATTTTAGGATTGTATCTTTTTTTGTTACAGAATCAACATCAGCAAACATTTTCTCTTTTTTCTTCAGCAACATCTGAACTTCCCCATGAAGAGTCGGAGGAAACACAGGTATCTTAACTAAAAACCTATCAATTTGGGCTTCTGGTAACGGGTATACTCCGGTCGATTCTATAGGATTCTGCGTAGCTATAACCATGAATGGTTCCTGAAGTTTATATGTGGTTTTACCTATAGAGACTTGTTTCTCCTGCATAGCTTCTAATAGAGCAGATTGTGTTTTTGGAGGACTTCTGTTAATTTCATCAGCCAATAAAACATTGGTAAAAACTGGTCCTTCAATAAAACTAAAGGAACTAGTTTCTCTATCATAGATATTTCCACCTGTAATATCCGCTGGCATTAAATCACTAGTGAACTGAATTCTTTTGAATCCGACTGTCATCACTTCAGCTAAAGTACTTGCCATAAGTGTTTTAGCGATTCCTGGTACACCTTCTAAAAGAACATGCCCTCCACTTAGAAGTGAAGCAAACATCAGCTCAATGACATTCTCATTTCCCACAATCCTCTTTTTCATTTCTTCCATGATTTTATCATATATTTCTTTAGTTTCTTGTATTTGTGTCATTTATCTCAACTTTCTTTTCTGTATTTCTTCCAGTTTTCTGAAAAGAAATAGGAAACTTTGATGATCTAATTTTCTTGTTAATGCAAGCTCAAAGAACTTTCTCTCTTCCTCTTTAATTAATTGTGTTGGAATAAACTTTAATTTTTCAGCTAAGAAGTAATTATATGCTTGACCTGGATATAATTCATGCTGAAAATATAAATAAGACAGATACTTTTCTTCAACTGTAGGTTTTATTGGGGTACCAAATGTATCGAAAAGTTCTCTTCTCCTACTCCATATTCTGTCTGCTATAAAATTCTTGTAAGAATCACGTTTTCGATATGTTTCTGTAAAACGTGGTGTTAAATAGTAAAATAATAGAAGTATTATAATAATAATGAAGATAAATAATCTAGTTTTTGATAAAAGGATAATAGAACCGTATGTTTGATTAATTATACCATCCGTAGTTGCAATTGGCCAGCGTTTATGACTCTCCTCAAAACAAACAAGTTTTTCTGTTGAAGATGAAGTTATATTGTTCAAAAGTTGTACTGTTGTGTTGATATTGCTGAATCCCAGATTTGCAAGATCATTTGTTAGAAAATTTGTGGATGTAGCAACCAAAATTCTGCCGTTTCCTCTGCCTATTAAAGAAGCTACCATATGGGGGTAAACAGGTTCATGAATTACATTCCACTTATGGTCATTATTCTCATCGATGAAAGTAGTGTTAGGAGTATAGATTGAGATTATTTGCCACTGATAAACACTTCCTGCAATAACAGTAATATCTTTTGCTCTGAAGAAACAAAGGGTCTCAGAGGCATTTAAAGGTGATTCTATTAACAATAATTCTGGAGAGGGAGTGGTATTTGAAGCTGCTATGTCCAATAATATAGAGGATGTAAGATAAAAACCGAGATATTCGGCTAAATCATACGCAGCACCATCACTTGCGCAGAGAATCAGATTTCCTCCTTTAGCGATAAATGCATCAATCACAGCTTTTTCAGAATCCCTATATTTCTTAGCTCCTCCTGCAATAACCAAAGTAGAAGATTTAGGTAAATCTTTTATTGGTTCAGTAGAAAGAAGTGTTCTTGTAATATTATAGCCATTTTGAGCAAGCTGTTGTGCAAACTCAGACAGTCCACTTGAACCTGTATCTACCATAGTATACGGTGGGGGTGTACTGGTTATATTAATACTCAAAGGCAGGGTAAGTATTACAAAAACTAGTAATGTTTGGATAAGCATTCTAAAGAATGGGGAGTACTTTTTAGAAAACAAATTTCCTTTCCGACTCATCTCTTCTCACCAAAATGTTCTGTTCTAATAATCTTAATATCTGATTTGAATTCACTCATGGATTTCAATGTCTGTAATTGTTCTATGAACCATTTCAAATCCTTGTACTTCATTGGAGAGATTCTATATCGAGCTAGATAAAATAGATCAATAATTTCATTAAGAGGCTTAACGATTTCTGGAAGATCCATAGATCGCGAGAATTCTTTGGGTGTTAGATATGTTTCTCTTTTAATACCAAGTAACCTCTTCATATTGTTATCAAGTTGATGAAATCCAAATACAATCCCTTCTGCATACTTACCATCCTTTAGATATTCTTGTAATATCTCCATTAAAGTGCTGATTTGAGTTCTAAATTTCTCTCTAGTTTTTTTAACAGAACTTGAAGGTGTTCGTTCTTCAGGGGAGAAAAATCCTGAACTTTTATCAGATTTCCTTTTTTGAAGCAATAAAATAACAATCAAAACAATAATTGCTGATCCTATAACAATAGGGATAACTTGAGATGGTACTGTGGTCTCATTTGTATTAGTTATACCATTACCATTATTTCCAGTATCAGGTGGAGTAGAAGAAGGAAAAGTTGGACCTGTAGGTGTCTCTTGATTTTCAGTAGTAGTATTGTATGTCCCAATATCAGTTGTAATTAAAGTAGTTGAAGTTAATTCGCTTACTTGAACATAACTTTCCTGAGAACTATTAAGTAAAACAAAGATAATAATACAAACTATAAGAAGGATAATTCTGATATTGAATATTTTACTTATTTTTATCGCCATCTTTTTCACCTATTAAAGATTCATTTAGGATGAGTTTACTTTGACTCAGAAAAGCATAAATTTTGCACAAAGGCCAATAGTCAGTTACACAAATCTGATATTTATGCACTGCAGTTACATATCCCAAATAAGCACACTTCCCTTCAGTGAAATATATACAATGTTTCTTCTGTGATGATTTTAATAACTTAACAACACGACTATGCAAATAAACCATGGATATTGCATTTTGCTGTCTAGAACTTCCTTTTGGTGGTTCATCTAAATCAAAGATTGTTCTCACAGACAAAGGCATTTCAGGATTTAAAAGATGAGAATATGTTATTTTAGCTCCTTTTCTTGAGAAGTAGATACTTGTTATTAATTTACCAACCCTGATTCCCACGGATCCTCCTATTGCACTTATAATCATAAATGAAAAAGCAAATATGAAAACAAATCCAATATACCAGATATTTGAAATCATACTTATTAAGTTTGAAGTTAAAGTAGTAAAGAAAATAATCTGTGATAAATGTAAGATTACGAAAAGAGCAAATGTAATAAATGAAGACATCAGTACAAGGTCTCTTGCCTCATCTCTCCATATTATTGTACATATAGTGGCAGCGATTAAAAATGGTACAAAAACTGTAAGAACATAACTTGTCACTAGCGCTTCAGCTTCATCTGTCATAAAGGGAAACAGAAAAGGCAGATACAGAATCTCCTCAGGATTCCAAATAGATCCTGCAATTAATGAGAGGTCATCTAGATAATATAGTACTACTCCGAAAAATATGGAAAATGAATAACTAATAGCTAGGTATGTTGATATTCTTATGACTAGAAGGCCAGCATATTCTCTCTTCCCCCTGCTTCTCAAATGTGGAAAAAGAAACTTGCTGATAAGAAATTTAAAATCAAGTTTAAATTTCTTAACTTCTCGATCCGGCTTTGGTTCTGGAGGGAGGTACGTGTCTCTATTATCATGATCCATCAGAATTCACCTATGTTACAATTAATTTTGTACCTCCTATGGTTTTTACCAGAAACAATATACACACAATAGCTGCACCGAGAAGAAAAACTAAAGCTAATGCGCTGAAAAACACTTGAGTAATAGAAGAAATATAGATTGACGCAATTAGAATTAAATAGACAACCATCACTATTACAATCAATGCTAAGATTGCAGATATATTTAGAGAGATAAGTATTGATTTAACTCTATTTTCTTTCATTCTATACCAATATATTGCTGTACCAATTGATATCAGCACCCCAAGAATAAAAATAGCTTGACCTAGAAAATCTAAGGTACTTGAAGCTTCAACAAAAACAAAGATAAAAATAACAATCAAACCAAATCCGAGAATTCTTGTAATTCCTACTGCTACATTAACATACAAAGGTGGAGAAGAAGCAGACATCTTTTCAGTTAAGGAAGTGACTTCAGATCCACATGCCCAACAATTTCTAGAGAACGCAGGTATAACTTGATTGCAATTCTCACACTGTAATTTTGGAAATGACCAGCAATTTAAACAAAATTCTCCATTATAAAGAACAACTTGACACTCGGGACATCGCATGAGCTCAGCTGATTCATCATAGATTTCTTTAATGACTTTGCTTCTTTTAAATTTAAAACTTAATTTGCGATAATTTGTCTCAGGTAAACTACAATCTGCAGCAGCATGTTCAGTATAACATTTAGAACATAATTTTGGAACTTTGAATAAAATCCACAACATAAAAAACGCAAATAAACCATAGGAAACATAACCTAAAATCTTTATATTGTTTAGTCTGACAGCAACATCCTCTACAATCCAGAAATTACTGTTCCATAAACCATGAAAAACACTCGCAAGTGAAAGAGACACTATGAAAAGTAATATTTTCAAAACCTTATTCAGATTCTTTCGATGAACAAAAATCCAACCTACACCAAATGCAGTAATCATTGTTGTTACACTGTGAAGAGGATAAATTGTTCTATTCGATATCAAAAAAACTGGATCTGAAGTAACTGAAAAAGATAGAAGTTGTTCAAATAAATCAAACCATGCTCCAAAGAAAGCTCCAAAAAGAATGAATGAACGATGTGAAGGAGTTAAAGATGTAGCTAAGTTCTTATCTTTTACTGAAATCTTAGCGAAATTCCCCATCAGTATTAAAATAGGAAAAATCTTAGCTATTTCTTCAAGTACAGGTACTAAATATACATAGAAAATCACATTTATTAGCTCTGCTAATGTTAAATCAGTAGCTACTCCAAAAAACATAGGTGTCTCTACTAATACATTTACAAGTGAAAGAAATTTGTTTTCAATGACTATTGCCAAATATGCTGTTAAAACGCCTAAAATAATTAATAGAGTAAATATTTTTTTTACTGTTGATTTCTCTACTGTTGTTCCTGTTATTGAAAACATAATAAATGCACTTGTGATCCAGACACCAAATCCTGTAAATATTACAAAAATTGAAACTATTTGGAAATATCTAGAATAAATAAAATAAACTCTGAGTAGATATGCGATAAAGAAGAAAAACGCATACAATAGTCCGAGAGATACAATCTTTGCTAATGTTGAGATATTACGAATTTTATTGTAGAGATGTCTTTTTGGTACTAAAACTGAGTTTATTGATTCTTTAGATTGAGACATACCAATAGACTGAGTCATATTATCTCTCCAAAAATCAGTGATGAACTTGCTCTGATTCTCTCTTTCTAAAATTTATATTATACACTTAAATCTATTTTGGGTTAAAATACAATTTTCTCTAGTTATTACAATAATTGAAAAAGAATGAATAAGAGATAATAATCTCTCAGTTTACTCAATCAATGCTGCTTCAGTGATATCGCCTATCGCTTTGAACAATCCAATGAAGAAAATAAACAATCCTGCAACTAAACCGATAAACCACACAAATTGAATTTCCGCGGGTACAGTTAGCGCAATAAAGCCAAATTGTGCGACTCCTCCATTAAATAAGGCAAATGCTGAAAATATAGCGATCAATAACGGAATTAAGCCGGTGATAATAAATATTGCAGAAACCTTCAAAGCTTGTAGAATACTTACCAAGTAGTTAGCCTCCTAATACATTTAATACTATAATTCATAAGGAGAAAAGTTCTTTTAAATCTGTTGTTGGTGTCTGCTGAATATTTAAACAAGCTCTGTGAGTTTCTGTATTTTTGCTTTAATCTCAGTAATTCGACTTTTGTTACCAGCAAGTTGATAATTCTGTAAAGCTTCGGTATAATATTTTAAAGCAAGATCCGGACGTTCATCTTCTACAAAAAGAGCATTATAGTATGCTAAATGAGCTTTAATTACTGGTTCTTCAGATCCTTTTTCCTCTATCAATTCTACAGCTTTATTCAGATAGAGCTTTCGACCAGAAATGTTTTTCTCTGCTGCAGCTCTGGATATGTAGGATTTAGCTTTACAATCCAGTTCATCAGCTTTCTTTCCAAATTTCTGATAAGCTATTGCAGCTCTCTCAAAATACGAAGCAGCTTCTACAAACTTCTTATCTTGCATATGTTGGCGTGCAACGACTCTTAATATTTTTGCCTGATGTTCAAAAACTCTTTGGCTTTCAATTATCATACCTAATCTTTGGTAAAAATCTCCTGATCGACCCAGATAATTAGCAGCTTCTAATGCTTTATTAAATTTTATTGCGTTCATCCCTTGATATTCATTAAGTAATGCTTTTACCATATCAAGTTTTTTACGGTTTTTTTCCTCTTCCAAAATTCCAAGAGCATTTTGAGTAAATTCTATAGCCTTTTGATAGTCTTTTCTTTGTGCTGCTTGTTTTGCATTTCCTAATTCCTCATTTGCTTTTTCTGTTGTGGATCTTTTCATGCTTTTAAACAAGGATGAACACCTATGGTCAAGTTAGATGAACTAGTTTAAAATTTTTAGTGTTTTTAAAGTAGTGTTGTTGACAGCTTGATTCTATTGAAATAATCTTCGTTCATCTTCAAATTTTAATTCTTCAACTGAGGATATTGGTGATTTAAATTCAAGACCTCTTACTATTACAACAGGAACCATTTCACCTGCTTGACCCATAACCAACTCTGCTGCTGAAGAAACTTCATCAGCTAATGCAATAATAGTAGATTTAAGTTCATAACCAAAAATATCCTTCCTACCTCTAGCATCATCTATTACAGGAAATTTGTACGAACCAATTGCAACATTTATAGCTCCTCTCCTCAAAGCTCTTCCATGAGTATCGGAAACAATTATTGAAATAGCTTTATTAAATTGCTCTTCTAGACTTCTACCTATTTTTTCAGCAGAAATATCAGAATTTTTAGGCAGGGTCACTGCACAATTTGGTCGGGAATTCGACTGGTCAACTGCAGAATTCGCAGATATCCAACCGTGCCTAGATTTAGTGATTATAATATTATTCTGAACTTTTAGAATCTTTTCTGCTTCTTTAAGGATTAAGTGAACTAGAGCAGGATCTTTACCAGTTTTTCTAGCTATTAATTCAGCAATAGGAGAAGGATCAAGTGAAGGAATAAAATACTCATTGCCTTCTGCTCTAGAAATAATAGTATGAGCTATAACAACAACATCCCCATCTTCTAACGAAAGATTTGTTCTATTGAGAGAATCTATTATTAATTGGGAGATATCATCCCCTTGTTTTATTATAGGTAATTGTAAAGGGATGAGTTCTACTCTAGATATTTCACTCACCTTTTCATTAAGTTATTAATTTAAGACTCAATTGGAGGTAAAGGTTTTACATGCCTTTTCTTTGAGGAAGAGAGTTTCTTTGCACCAGCTAAAGCTTCGTCCCACTTATCTTCTGATACCTTTTCAACATCAAGGACATTTTCTTTCAGTGCGAAATCAAATAACACTTTTCCAGCTTCTGTTCGTATAATAATTATATTACTATCATCATCTACACCTATATTTCCTACATATATGTCAGCAAATTCTGAGGTAAAATCAGCACAATAGTTGCAACCTTCTGCTTTTGCTTCAGCACATTCCTTAATTTTAATGTCTGTTGTTCCATCAGGTGCGACAAAGAAGAATTTTCCTCTTGCACAATCTGTTTTATTTAATGTTTCTGCATTCAAACCTAAATTTTCAGTTACAATACTTCGGAAATCAGATGATTTATAACTACTCATACAGAATAAGCCAATTTTGTAGTCTACTCTAAAATCAACACCTAAATTTTTCATTTCAATTGCATTTGATAAGGTCTCATTATGACATGGAAGCCCAACGCAAGCTACTTTTTCTTTGAGACTTAATTTAATTGAAGGCAATTTTGTAAGAACTGGATTAAGAGTATATTTAGATCTTGATGCTTTTCTTATATCAAGTTCATTAAGAGCTAGCATTGGAGCTGGACTAAGGAGGTCAGTAAAATGGCCAGTAACTAAAGCTCCATCAATCTTCTGTTTTTGCATAGCAATAAGAAGCAAAGTAGTAACAACACCACCGTTTTGGGAATTTTCTTTAATATCCTTTAGTTTAGATTTACCTCGATAAACCTCGAGAATTTCACCTATACTATCTTCTTCTATTATGCGTTGTTCTTTTCTTTGTCTAAATCTCAAACACACATCAACGCAAGCTCCACAAGAGATACACCCTCCTATTAGCTTAGGAACCAATTGCTCAATTGAAATCACATACACAGGACAAACACCCTCA
>CAZJUB010000047.1:0-19320 GCA_964549075.1 uncultured archaeon
GGACTACCACCTTTGATAGCCCCCTCACTCTCACGGTAGAATCGGTTACTACTCAACGGGCATCTCCTGCCTTAATTCAAAATGCCCACTGGTAAACTTATAGGCCCACATACTCTCTTTGGGTATTGGATAACTCCCGAGTGTAACATCATACCGATAGAGACTATTGATAATTACATTACGATCTGGAGTGTTTATACCTGCTGCAAGTGTCTGTGTTGCACTAAGGATTTTTCTATTACCTTTGATGAAATTTTTTTCAACTATTCTTCTTTGAGATGAGTTTAATCCTGCATGGTGGTAGGATACCCCTTGTCTAATTAGCTGTGCTAAACCACGTGATTGTTTGGTTTGTTCACCAGTACTCAATATCTCTGATGAAGCAAGATTCAGTTTTTCTAAATCTTGTTTAGTTAGAGTTTTTCCCACACTACTCGCAAGTTTCTTAGCTGTTGATTCAGCCATATTTCTAGTAGTGACAAAAATAAGCGCTTGATTTTTCTTGCTAAGTATATAACTAACTAAATTATTGAAACTATCTTTATATTTCAAAGGTATAGTAAGTTCTGTTCCATCTCCATAAACTATTGTTTTATCATAAAGAACTCCTTCTTTGAGTTCTACCGGTCTCCAGTCACTAGATACTAATTCAGCTTCTAACCAGCGAGCAATCTGGTCAGCATTATGTATAGTAGCACTCAAGGCAAGTAATTGTGCGTCAGTTACTTTTCTGAGTAATGCAAGAACTACTTCAAGTGTCGGACCTCTTGAAGAATCATTTATTAGATGAATTTCATCTGAAACTATTAATCCTATTTTATTCAGCCAGTTCGCTTGATGTCTGATTGCAGAATCAATCTTTTCGTTTGTCGCGATTATTACATCAGCATATTTTGCACTAGTATCTTCCGCATCATAATCTCCAGTTAGTAAAATGGTTCTTTTGTTTAATGGATCAAGATAATTTTTAAATTCAACATATTTTTCATAAGCTAGTGCTCTCAAAGGTGACAGATATAGTGTCTTTAGTCCTGTATCAATTAAATTTTTAATACAAGCTATAATTGCAACAAGAGTTTTACCAGAAGCTGTAGGTATAGCCACTACCAAATTATTGCCTTTTAATAATCCCTTATCAATTGCTTGAGCTTGTGGTGGGTATAGCTTTGTTATGCCTTCTTCCTTTAATTTTTCTTTTACAACATCTGGGATTGGAAGATCAGTAATATTCATTAGATTACCACATAAATTACGCTAATTTGACATATCCGTCTCTAGGGGAGTAGATTTCTCCATTACTTCTAAGTTGATTTATAACTTTATCAACAAATTCCTCCTCTACATTTTGCTCTTTTGCTAACTCTTTGACTCTTTTAACTGATACAATATCAGAACTTCCTTGTCTGGATTCCTCTTTTATAATATCTATTATTGTTTGCATTTTTGAACGTGAAGATTTGGTTGTACCAGAAAGTAAATAATCAATATCTACACGACCTGTAATAGGATCTTTCCCAACTTGTTCGAGTGATGTTCTTAATAAATTAATAGCAGCTTCCACATGGTCAATTGTTACATCTTCTTTGAGAGCCATTCGAGCTTGTGCTTCAGATAAACGTATAATAGCTTCAAGGTATCTTGGAGTAATTGCTATCGCTGTTGTGTCATCTGATTCCTTTCTCAAGTTCAGATAAAATTTCTCTATTCTTTCCATAGCTTCATCAGTCAGAGAAGGTTCAACATGCTGTTTTGCATAACTTATATATTTTCTCAACAAATCAGTTGGAATGGTAGGTTCAGCTTCTTCTAAAACGTGACCTCTTCTTAGTTCTAAGATGTGTCTAGCCATTTTCTTATCTATATCATCATCTGGTTCATCTCGAATAACATAAATAAGATCAAATCTTGAAAGGATTGTTGCAGGAAGATTGATATTCTCTGAGGGAGGTCGAGTATCTTCATATCTACCAAAACGAGGATTAGCTGCAGCAATAACAGCAGCACGAGCGTTTAGTGTAGCTACAATACCAGCCTTAGCTATGCTAATGGTGTTATGAAGAACAAGTCCATGAGATATAAAATTCTCTGTTGGTTCTATAGTTACATCATAAACCCACTCTGCTGCAAATTCACCTTCATTCTTGATGATTTCAACTTTCTTTACTCTTAACCACTTGAAATTCTTAATTTCATCAATTTCTGCAAGGTTATCTTTTACAGAATTCAGCTGTTGACCAATCACTTTTCTATATTTTTGAAGAAGTTCTGTTCGATTTTGATTTTCATATTTCAATATTGTAGGAGTTGAATAACCTACGAGTTTAGATATTTTTGATTTTGAATATTGTATATACTCTCTAAGATTTTTTGCAGACTTGAAATTGTGAATGTTTTTTACTAGTAAATTGTATCGGTTTATCAGAGTAGAATAATATTTGTTAATAGTTTTAATTGTAATGCCATAGTTGTTATTAAGATGTTGATTGAAATAACCATCATTGCTTAATCCAAGTTTATGGAGAGAATCAATGACTAGATGTGCTACATCTGGTGGCAAAACATCATGTTTTCTACTTGATCTTCTATTCTTCATTAACAATTTCTTTAATTTGGGAGAGGTATGAGTGTTTCCAATTATTAAATCAACAAATTTTTCGAGACTATCTCCCTCGATATATACTTTGTACCTAATTCTTACTTTCTCGTAGTCTTTTCCATATGTATATTTTTCACTCAAAATTTTAGTACTAATTCCTAGTGTTAACAGAAGATCTTGATAATCTTGGGCTAATCCTTTTGATGCAGTTGAGTAGGAAATTGATGTACTTTCAATTGAGCTATTACCTCTAAACGCAGCTCTTAAAAACTCAATTCGGAGGTTTTCATTTATACAGAATACCTTCCTATCTATCCGTTTTTGATGACTTTTAAGCATAATTTGTGGGAAATTTTCGTGAAGATAATTGTAAATATCAATAGAAATTATCCTAAGGACTCTGTTTATATCTGTAGAGTCTATAGGTTCTAAATCAAATGAGTTCCTAATGCAATCCTTCATATCAGCTATGATATCTGAATCAGTATAGCTTAACCTTACTTCCATGGATGGACTTTCGTACGAATATCCTTCAGCAATATAATAACCTAGAAACTTAGCTAAATTGGGAGTAATTTCATCAGGTAAATTGACTTCTTTTCTTCCTTGTGAGAAGTCAGTTGTTAAGGTTGAGCTGTTCCTAAGATTCAATTTTCTTACTCCAGGAATAAACATTGTTGGAGTAACTTTGTTTGCATCTATTGTCTGAATTTTACCATTTTGTCTTACGTAAATTGGATGTTCTGGCGTAACAATTATGTCTCTCCCATTTGAATAGGTTATTTTAATAAAATGATCAGGTGCAGAATGTCGACTGACTCGATTGACATTAGTTTCAAAGATATTTTTGAAATTGGTAGTTAGTACGTTGTAATCCAATCCTTGAAGAGAAAGAATTTCACAATCTTTTCCTAAGATCTTTCTTTCCTTGTATTTGTTGAAAAGGTCATCAACAAAAGGACCGATTTGGTTTTTCTGTCCATTTAGAAAAGTCATCTCAAAACTTGGATGATAAGATTGTTGTTCCATCGCTTCGTGGATTGAGGATCTATCTACAGGATTCATCTTATCAAACTCGTCGATCATGCAATTATGGACTGGAATAAAATTTGCAAAGAATGTATTATCATTTTCTATTTCTAAGTTATAAACTGCTTGTGGTTCTGTTTTGTTAATATTCTTGAGCTTAATAAAATGAACATCATTTTCCAAAATTCGTTTTAGTAATTTGAACTCAGTGCATTGTTTAATATCTTCATTTTGTGAAAGATTATCTAAGGCAGTTCTAATATTACTCTTATTTATACCAGAATCCTTTAACTGACTTTTTCTAATACTGTTAAGATAAAGTGTTGATTTTTCTCCATGAGGAATTTTAGACGATATTTTTTCAATGATTTTGTCAATCTTATATATTTTATCAGATTTATCTTGTCTCTTCATAATTTTATAATAAGCTTTTTTCTTTGGAGACATCAACTTATCAGGTGTAAATCTTCTAATGTTAGAAACACCTGTTATAGAAATCTTATAGATGACATATTTTCCCTCATTCACAACACCTCCGCCTTTATGCTTTATTTTATTTAATTGTGCAGCAATTCCAATTTTCCTTAAAAGCTTTTGATAAAAAACCGCTGTTTCTTTATTTCCAGCAACTATATCAATGATCCCTCCATATTTTCGATTCGAAATAGATCCATCTCCATTTATAATTCCAGACAGAAATGCGTGTATGATATTTACTGGTGCACTTAATATACTTGGTATAATACAAGGAACTTTTGATTTGTTAATGTTTGGAATACCTAGACTTTGTAGATATGAGTGTACTTGTTTGTTATTAAAGTATAACATAGTAATCATATTTCTTTCATCTACATAGTTCCCTGTTTGTATTCCAAAAACCTGTTTAACTAAGAATTTATATCTATCTAATAGTTCATTAGATTTTGAGTAAAAGGATACTTTATATTTCTCTTTTGAAAGATTTCCATCAGAAACTAACAAACCTAAAAACTCAGCTAATTCCTCTGTTAGTGAATAATCCCCCCCCTCATTTAGATTGGAGTTTAAGAAAGGATAGTTTCTAAAATCAATAATTATATCTCCTATTCTTAACTCTTCAACTTTTTTCCATACAATACCATTGTCCCATGAAGGTAATGGATGTTCTTTAGTGACTTTGAGAAAATCTCCAGTTGAGAATTCTAATTCAAAAACTTCATTACTAAATCTCTTAGAAGTACTAACTATTCTATTTGAACTTAAGGTAAGAGTATTTGAATCAAATGATATTACTTTATCATCTATTCCTCCTTGAGCAATTTTCTCGATAGTTACAATTTTACCTGAAGAAAGAAGTATCTCTGTATCTGAAGCTAAACAAACCCCTCGATCTGCCAAGACTAATGCTCCTGCCTCTAAGCCAAATTCACCTGTATCAGGGTCACGAATGACAGCTGCGGTATTATGAGTAACAAAACCATTTATTATGAAGTTGTGTGTTTCTGGAATTGTTAAATCATATACAAACTCATCTGTACTTTCATATTCTTCTACTTCAGTGATTTCATCCCACAAGATGTCAGAGTTTACCAATGCTTGGAGGAGTTCATATTTTTTTAGAAATTCTTCATGTTTCTGGGTTGTTTGTTTAATTGTTTGTTCTAATTCTTTCATAATTTCTTCAGGAACCATGCTACAATCTAATTTTAATAATTTTACAAAAACTCTGATAGGGATAGTAACTTTACTCTTCCTCAGAAAGTAGTCTTGGATATTGTGGTTTTTAAGTTCTGCTTGTTTTTCAATATGATATCTGGTATTTTTCAAGAGTAAGGTTTTGTAAAATTGAGAACGAATATGGTACTGAATGGTGATTCTGTGCCTTAACCAATCAGGTTCAAGAATATTCAATATTTTTCTTAATTGTTTTTGTGATATTGTTTTTCTTATACTCGATTGAGCAAATGCTCCTTGATAACCAGCTAAATCCTTACTAGAATAGAAATAAAATTCTTTTAGTTGTTTAACTATAAAACTAGCTTCTGGAATATTATCTAGATTAAAGTGACTTGATTTGTTTAATGAACAAAGTTGATTCAACTTCTCTCGTTTAGATGGATGTCTAAAACCAATTTGCTTTTTGAAAATCTGAAAATCATTAAAATTACTTAGAGTAATCTCAAACTTCTTTTGTTTTCCAATTATTTGAGTTCCATCGATTTTTGTTGCTGTTCTTAGCTCTCTTTCTCTTCGGAAAGTTACAACATGAAGGATTGATAAAGCATTTTGTACAAAATCTGCAAGTTCTGAGCTTGTGGTGGAAAAACCTATGTGAGATGAGCTTTCATCTCTTATTGTAATCCATCCATCAGCATCAAATAAACCTTGAAGGATGCTTGTAAGATATTTTGTTTCATAAAATAGAATATCCGAAATTGGAGAAATTCTAGATGATTTAGGAGTGGTGCAAAGACCGAAATAAGAGAAAATATGATAGAGTAGTTTTGAACATATGCAGAATTCAGCTGGCCTTTTAGTGGTTTCTGGAGTCTTTGTAATAGTTATTCCTAGTGATTTAAAAAAATTCTCAAAAATGTTAAGCAATTCTTTATTTTTGTTTGAGAAACCGATTGTTATACCACCATATCCATCGGTACTTTGATCTTTTGATATTCGTCCATCACCAATAAGTAATCCTAAGATATAGAACCACTCAGAATCAAGATTTTTTGGTAAGGATATTGTCTGCCCTCGTTTTATCTCTACCTCGATTGTTTCTGGAAGTAATATGGAAACTTCTTTATCTAAGATTAAACAAAGCTTCTGGAAGTTTGAAATAGAAATGTTTCCTCGGATATTCTTGTTTTTCCATGTATGGATTGTTGATTCAGAAACATTTAGTAACTTTGCCAATTTTCTTTGAGTTCCATCTTTATCAGTTTTGCTGAATTCTTCAATGACTTGCTGAACAATTGGCGAAACATTTTTCAAAGTAATTTCTTCTTGATAGGTTTCCAATAAGTTAAGCATCGAAGGGATAGGTTTCTTATTATAAATAGGTAAATGTTTCACAGTCGCTAATCTTTCTCCTTCTTTTAGTAAGCTTGCACTTTTCCATACTAAACCATCTTTATTATTGATAGTCAGCAAACTTGTTTGTGGAGTGATTTTGATTTCTTTTCCTGTTTTGGTTCTTATTTTCCTCATTCTTTTTGGGCTTTTTATTTTCCAGAATTTAGATATAGGTTGCTTCTCAAGTTGAAGATTTTTTGAATGAATCGCTTGATTTTTCATATTTGTATTCTTGATATAGTCCATATGATCATTGTATTGAAGAATCTCACCAGTCTCAAATTCTCGTTCTACAATATCGGCTATTTTAACGATATTATCGTGCAAAAAGACTTTGCTATCACCTGACACGCATAAACCAGCTGCAGTACTTGCTTTTCCTGAGGTTAAAAGACCTCTTGGTGCCAATCTTTTTACATACTGTAGCATTTGTGATTTTGCTGTGCCAGGATCGCCAATTAAAAGTAAATTTGATTCTCCTCTCTGTTTCATCCCGTCTGGAGTAACTCTAGTTATCCCACCAAACAGCACTGTAGCTAGTGCTTCTTTAATCGTTTCCATTCCATAAATTGATGGTGCTAGCGATCTAATGATTTTTCTATGGATATTGATATCTGTTGAGAGATCAAGTATTTTTTGTTCTGTTTCTGGATCTATATCTATTTCTTCAAATTCTTTCTCGCTTGAAGAAACATAGTTTACATCCAACCAAGGATCAAACGTAGCTATTTTACCTGTTTGTTTTCCTTTTACTTTCATCCTTAAGATTCCAGAAACAATTGCTCTATCACCTGCTCTAATTGTATCAACAAGATCACCTACTAATCTAGCAGGTACAGACCGAGGTATTTGTCCTGGAGGTAGAGTTTCTGGTTTTTCTTGAACTGTAACCGTTTGAAGATCAGTATAGGTAGATTCTTCAGTTAAAAGATTAAAAGGACCATTTTTTCCACAGTTAGGATTCACACATCTTGTAGGTTCTGTATAATATCCTCCTTCTTGTTTAAGATCTGGTTGTATTTCTCCACACCTAACACACTGGAATTTACCTTCAATAAGGAGTGGCTTTACAATACTCTGACGTATGATAATTCCTTCTAAAGATATTAGCTTACCAAGATGACCTGATCTTAACTTTCGAAGATCAACTTGATTTGGAGTGTTGCCTATACGTACTTTAAATTCAAGCTTTTCTTCTTTAGCATTTTCCACATACATTGGGTCTTCTATTCTAAGAATTTCAACAAGTGCTTCATCAGCTGCTTTGAAAGTGTTTTCAGGTTCCTCCTCTAGACTCTTGGCAATCATAGGATCAAAACGTAAAAAATCATCATGGTTAACAAACAAGGAAGTTAATCCTTCAAGGGACATTTTTTGGACTTGTTCAACATAAATAAATCTGCCATTTTCGTCTTGATAAGCTTGAAGAAACTCTTTAAACCTTCCAGTCGGAGTTGATTGCATATCGATAACCATAAATCCACTACCTAATCACTATAACTTCTCATTTTTAATCAAAGTAATAAGTCTTACTTACTATTAGTCTTAGATATTTTTTCATTAGATATAAGGATTTATTAGTATTTAAAGCACAAAATTAATTTAAGCAGAAATTTCTCATAAATTTATAGTATTGGTGAAATAAATGACTTACACTACAACTCATTTAGCATTACAGAGTTTAATCGTTTGGTTATTATTATCTAAACAGAATAAGAGTTACTATAAAGACCATAGGTGGGAATATATTGTTATCAGTTTATTTGCTATGTTTCCCGATATAGACTTGTTATTTGGAGCACATCGAACTTTTACGCATAGTCTGATAATTCCTTCGTTTATACTTCTCAGTATGTTAGTAATTGAAAAAGTGCATAAAGAGGTAAGTCCAATTGAATCTCCTACAAGAAAAATGGTACGATTTGTAAAACTTGCTTCAATAATGTGGATAATGCATATCTTTCTAGATTTAAGTTGGGGGCCAATTATGCTTTTTTGGCCATTAGATTCTAACTTATATGACCTTTCTATTTACTTAAGATTTGAAAACACTCCATGGCTTTTCTTTCCTTTAACTTTTGTTGGTTTAATACCAGATTGGTCTATCTATTCATTATCTGAAGGACAAAACATCTATTTCATCAACATGACCCAACAACAACGTCAAGCTATATATGGTGATTACATTAATTTATACATTGCATCATTTACCCTTCATGTTACAATTTTTGTTGTGTGGCTTATTGTAATCTTCTTTCCAGCTTTCAAGAGAAAGAAGAGGAAACAGGATAATAAACAAGTGAAATTTGTTATATTTACCAAAGAGTTCTGGAAACGGTTAAAACGTCATATGACACTACTAGGACTTTTTTTGATTTTTATAGGAGTGCTGTTGGGACCTAGTATTGGGAATAATAAAGAAATGGATCATACTGTATCTTCAAAATACAAGAGCACGCAAACTGATTTTGATCCTACATTGGGTGTTTCTATAGAAAGTAAAACTCATGCTAGTACCACTGTTGTGTTCTCTAGTGAGCAAAACCTAGTTGATTATAATGTCTCACTACTGTTGACAGATAATGATACCTTCATTAATTTCTTTACAGACTTTGGAAATTTAACCAATGTTTATTATAATGGTAATATTACGTTTAATAACCTCTTAACAGGATATTTCTCACTTGTTACACAAGTAAAACTAACAAGTCTATATGAAGAACGACTAATTAATGAGAATGTTATTAACGGTACTACAATTATTTTAAATGCTACAGAAGAAGCTACTTCTTTTTATCTCATTACTCTTGTTGACGAATGGAATCTAACTGAATCCTATATTTATGATACATCTCTCAGTATAAAGTATAATATTAACAGGGATGTTGCTCAAATTGAAGGTGGAATACTAGACGGTTTTGGATTAGTTTTGATTCTGGTTGATCAACTGTTAGCTCTAAAAGAAAAACGAATGAAAATTACTCCACCAACCTAGAAGTAAGTTCAACTAAATCTGAGTTTTGATGTAATTCTTCAAAAGAAACATTTGATAATGAAACTACTTCATCTACAAAAGATACTCTTCGAAATGTTTTAACATAGATGATTCTCAAATCAGGAATCTTCTGGATTACAGGAAGGGGATTCTTTCCCGTTGTCCTCTCTAAATCGCTTATAAGATAAATGATCTTTTCTCTTGAAGAACTGAATTTTATTTGATCTATTGCAAGATTTAACGCTTCTTCTAGGTTGGTTTTTCCACCACTTTCGATGTTTAAAATTTGTTCTACTAATACATCATGATTAATACTTTCTGTCATACCTTTGAGAAGATAAGCTTTAGAATCAAAATCAATGACAGCAAAATTATCTTTTTTTACTGACAAAGAAAGAACAGAAGCCATCAAAACAATTTGGTGTATAAGCTTCAACACGCTCATACTGCGATCGATACAAATAACAATACTTTTCTTGCGTTTAAAAGGTTCTTTAGCTACAATACTCTCATAATCAGGAGAGAGTTTACCAAGACTTAGCATCTTTTCTATTGTCATTTCAGCTTCCCATGAGTTACCTGGTTCATAATTAATATACCTAGAAACTGAAGAAGAAATACCTCTTTGAAAAATCTGTTTGGCTTTTTCAGTAATGAAAGGAATCAATTTATCAAGCATTCTCTTTCTGATTTCAAAATTTAGATGTTTTTTTGTACGAGAATAAAGTTGTATTAATTCTTCACTACTGAGATTTTCTAACATTTGTTCAGAAAGTTCGATTTTGTTGAGGACTTGAGCTACTACTATAGGATAGTTTGTTGCAATTAATCTTAATCCTTCCAGATTTGTTTGCTCAGCAGCACGTTTAGCTAATTCTAAGATCCGAGACATATCCTCAACTTGTCTTCCTAGCTCTAGGTTAATCTCGTTAAGAAGCATTCTTTCTGCATGCTTTGTATCCAGAGTTAGAAAAGGTTCATCCCCTAAAATTGAAGAAATAAGGTCGCCTAATTCTCTTTTTTTCTCAAAACTCTCTTATCATCATATTTTGAAAGAACCTTCGAAACTATTTCTATAATGATTTCATCTTCTGTCTTTCGACTAGTTGTTTTGCATCTTACTTTCCTAGAATGAACTGCTAGTGAATTAGCGATTAACGATTCTTCTTCAAGTACGTCCGTTCCATATACCAGACTTACTAATTGAATCGCTCCTCTTACAGTTGATCCATATTCTAGCTCTGGATGATTCAGAGTTGCCTCAACTATCTCACATGAGATTTTGTTAAGAAGTTCATCTTCAGAATTAGTTCTAAGTTTAACAATCTGCATCATTTCTTCTAATGATTGGTGAGTAACATTAATCCACACGCATCTATCATAGAATGCTTTTGGTAAAGGATTGGTTGCAACTGTATCATGTGGATTGTATGTAAAAACTCCAATAAACCCTTTTTTAGCCTTAATCTCACCTAATTGAGGTATAGTAATTAGATTTTCATCTAAAGCTGTTAAAACAGCATTAATTGTCTCTGATGGTGCTCTGTTTACCTCATTATAGAAGAAAATTCCACCTTCTTCCATTGCTTGAGTTAATGGACCTGGTATGAAAGTTTCTCTTGAGAATCCTTTTTCAATAACTAATGGAGGATCATACCATCCTTTCAGCTTAATCGAAGTTAAACTGTCATCACCATCAACTCGAATAAACAATCGATTAAGACTACTAGCTAAAGCTTTTGCCATCTCAGTTTTACCTGTACCTACTGGTCCTTCTATAATGATAGGTAATCCTTTTGCAACTGCTTTTATCATTAGTTTTAATTCTTTTCTTCTCCCTATTATTAATCTAGACATTTGATTAAAAGCTTCTATTGATTCGGTGTCTTTTTCCAACATCAAAGATAGAAAAGATAGAGAAATTAAAACTGTTATTGTATATGATAAAGAAAAGATGAGAGATTTTTATCTAATTCTGTGGAAACTTATTTCCAAAGTTAAAAACAAACAAAATTTTAAAAATCCAGAGTCACAATTTAGACCTTTAAAGCACCTCGAAATCCCCTAGCACTGTAGTAAGATGGTGCACTATTGTGATATACGAAGACTTTGCCATAACGATAATCAGCAAAGAGTGCTCCTCCAAGTTTTCTGATATCATCAGGTGTTTTCAACCAGCTTGATGTCTTTGTATCGAACTCTCCAAGTTTTTGCAACTCTCGATATTGCTCTTCTGTTAAAAGCTCAATTCCCATAGTTGTTGCCATGTTAATAGCACTATTTTCTGGTTTATGTGCTTTCCTTGACTCTAGTGCTTCATGGTCGTAACAAACATTTCTACGACCTTCAGGGCTTTCTTCTGAACAATCATAAAAGATGTATTCATCTGTTTCTTTATTATAACCAACAACATCAGGTTCACCACCAGTTCTTTCCATTTCATTAAGTGACCAGAATTTTTCAAGATTAACTTCCAGTTTTGCTCTTATTTTACCCCATTCAAGGTCTTTGTGGCGATTCATATTTTTCTCAAAACGAATTTTTAAAACATTAAGTTGTTTTTCACGCTGTTCTGCTGACATCTCTTCTTTTCCCTTGGACATGAATAAAATAATATAAATCTGTTTTATATACTCTAATGTTTTACAAAAAATGGGAAGAAAGAGTTATTTTATTTTATGGAAACAATTCCTTTCTACAAATAAATCTATCTTGTCATTTTCTTTAATTTCAAAATGTACAGGTAACGTATTTCCAAAATTGTAGACATAGAATTTATAATCCTCCATCTTTGGATCTTTTGGAATAAGCACATACCTTGTAGTTATCTCTCCAAGGGTTGTTTCACCAACAAGTATCCCATTATCAACGAATATCTTGATTTTATTTAATCCTTTATAGTTTGTATACTCTCCAGATAATTTTTCCATCCTTGCTTGAATTCCAAAGAATGGTATTTCCTTCTCTGGATTTTTACCTATAAGAGTGCTTAAAATTGTTTGACTAATTATGATACCCATTCCATTTCCAACATTAGCTTCAGTCACCATCCCCATGTTAAGTTCAGGTATAATAGAAAATTGAGCGCTAGATAAAGCTGTAGACCCACCATGTGATACGATTTTTTGTCCAAAAAAGTCTTCAGAAATAGCTAGACCAAAACCATACCCACTTCGTCCTAAGAAATTTACTGGAGTTTCAATCTGAATAGAGAACATTTCTTGAAGTGATTCTTTACTAACAATCCTCTTTCCATCAAATTCTCCATTATTCAGCAACATAATCAGAAAATTGCTCATCTCATTTACTGAGCTAAGTAAACCTCCAGCAGCATAGATAAAATGATCAAAAGGATGTTTCTTGACTACAGGTGTATCTTTTTCGATTAAATATGCTGTCATCTTATCCTCATCTTGGGAGAATTTCTCTTCGGAAAAGGTAGATCTTTCCATCTTTAATGGTTTTAATATAAATTCTTCGATGTAATCTTCAAATTTCATAGAACTTACAGCTTCAACAATCTCTCCTAGCATTGTAAACCCTGAATTGAAGTAGAAATACCTCTTTCCAGGTTCATCTGTAATTTCATTTTGAGCACCATTTATAAAAGTAAAAAAATCGTCTTTACTAGCGAACGGAATCCAAGTTTCTTCTATAGGTGCATGTCTCGTTATCAACACTGTAGCTGCACCTAGGTTTGGTAAACCTGATGAATGTGACATTAAATGTCGAATTTTAATTGGATGATTTTTTAGACCTATCTTGAGGGGAATATATTTACTAACAGGATCATCTATCGATAATTTACCTTGTTCTGCAAGTTGCATTATAGCTAAGCAAGTAAATACTTTTGTGCAAGATCCTATTCCAAAAATTGTATCTGAAGTAGTGGGAAGATTTTCTGCTAAGTTTTTACTTCCAAAACCCTTTGAATAAATAACTTCTTTATCTTTAATAATTGCAAGGCTTAATCCAGGGATCTTACCTTTCTGCATAAATGTTACAATTTTCTGTTCAATCTCTTCAAACGACTTATCCAACATATCTATCAACTTATTATCTTTGAATCTAATTCATCGATAAACTTTTAAGACTTTGGTGAGCAACATGTTTTAGAGTACTGATGTTAAAGAATGAGCGACAGAATAAAGTCAATTGTTATACACTTTTAGTGGATACTGTCGCTTTTGGTCCAATTAGCTAAGTATAAACAGAAAAAACACCAATGCTCAAAACACATTCTGTTCTCATCCTTTTTCTGTAAAAAACTGATTGAATCGCTTGTTTACAAATTCTCTCTATCCTATTGGAGATTTTCGATTTTGAACCAGGAAAGACATGTAAACCAACTAATTATAGGAGTTAGAAACAAATGTTAACACAAACAAGTGTCCAGGAACTAACTAAAAACCAAATTATTCACAAGAATAAGTGGTTGTTCATCTTAACTAAATTGGACCTGACATCAATGGTTGTTCCTGTAATAGTTAAGATTTGGGAATCTGCAAATCTAAGTTTCAGCAATATGCTATTCCTTCAAGGAATCTTCGCCTTATCTGTAGTTATCTTCGAAATTCCGAGTGGGGCAATCTCCGATGCTTTTAAACGTAAATATGTTTTAGCATCTGGATATCTGTTCCTTGCTATTGGTTCGTTAACATATTCACTAGGGCATACTTTCATAATGTTTGCAATAAGCGAAACACTCTTCGGAATAGGACTAGCAACTATATCTGGATCAGATTCAAGTTTAGTATATGATACTCTAGCAGAATTTAAAGAAGAAAAACAATTTAAATCAATACTTGGAAAAGCTTCAACTCTATCCTTTATTGCTGCAATGATTACTTTGATGGTTGCTGGTGTGATAGGAGAATATTCACTCAGATTACCTTTGTATATTCTAACAGGTACCTTTGTAGTCAAAGTGATTCTATGTCTTCAAATGGTTGAAATTGAAAGAATCAAAGCTAAAAATGCTGGAAGTGCAACCAAACAGGCATTTCAAACTCTATTCAAATCAAAATACTTAATTGCAGTATTATTCGCATTCCTAGCTTATTCGGTTGCTCAACGTGTGACGTTTTGGGCATATCAGCCAAAATTGTTTGAATATGGAATTACTCCTTTACATATCGGTTTCATATTCGCAGGTATGAATCTTGTTGCTGCAGGATCAAGTTATTTGTTTGGTAAAATAAATGAAAAACATGAAGATTTGATGTTACTTGGCTTTATGATCATTGAGATTGTTAACACTATTGTGCTTTGGAAAATTGACAACCTCGGAATTTTATCAACCATATATCTAGTCCAGATCGCTAGAGGAGGTAGAGCTCCTATAGTGGGAACCATGATTCAGAGAAAAGCAACATCTGAACAAAGAGCGACCTTAATATCTATATATTCATCACTTGGAAACTTACTTTACTTTATAGCCAGTGTTTTCTATAACTTATACACTGTTTCACTTGACAACTCATTAATTTCTGTGCTAGTGCTTTCTCTTGTGTTTCTAGTCATCTATTCTACCTTGATCAGAAGTAATAGAAATGGAATTAAAAAAATAAAAGAAGAGAAGATTAAGGAACTTATTCCTTCTTAATAGGAATTATTCCTTCTTCTTTTAATATCAATTTTGCAGGTTTTACAAGTAGAATAATAACCAAACCAACTAGCATGATAGCTCCGACAACTCCAACAGCAAATGCATATACTTGATTAAGAGCTAAGCCAACTGTTGTAAGAGCGATTATAGCTCCCCAAATAATCGGTCCTATCGAAGATGATACTTTTCCAGAAAGTTTACTAAAACCAAAATATTCACCAAATTTCTCTTTAGGAGCTAGTTCAAGAACCATGTATCTTTGTGCCACCCATGTTCCACCTAAAGCTGGACCAGCAAGTAATCCCATAATTATCACCATTACGAATGGGAATGTCCATCCTCCTGTCCCACCTAACATTGTTGGAACTTCAATTGGAGACCACACTAGAGTAGCTATTATAGATATACCAAGAGCCACAAACCATAATGAACAAACTAGAATGAATGTCGCTTTTGCACCTTTTTTATCTGCAAACATTCCGACTGGGTAAGTAAAAAGAACAGCTGAAACTGTAGCTATAATGATGAAGTAATTTGCGAATGTATAATCCATCCCCATTCCATCAGTTACTATTAATATCATTTTTATTATAACTACATTCGCTACTTCAACTACAAGAAAATATCCAATGATAAATTTGAACATCTCTTTGTGTCCTCTTATATCCTTGAAAGTTTCCCCTAGCTGTTTAAAGGAAGTTTTTATTGCCATTTTAGCTGGAGGTGCTTTTTCTGATCTTTTTCTCTCCTTTACAAATATGAACGGTATAGCAAAAACCAGGAAAATCGCCATAGCAATTGCAAAAGTTTCCCATCTACCTAAATAACCATATTTCACAGGAGGGGGATTAAGGATAATATTCCCTAAATCAGTAGTTGTCGATGAGACGCTCCTGGGAGATCCCCAAAAGCTTTGTAGGACCAGCATTGCAGCTAAACCTAAAATTGTTCCTAAATAGCCAAAAGCAACACCAAAACCACCTACCTTACCCGCATGTCTTGGAGCCGCAATAAAAGGTAACATCGCATCATAGAACCCAAGACTCCATTGATAAGCCATATTAGCTATTACATAAAGCAATAAAACCAACCACATGCTATGCCATATACCTAATAAACTTGCGAAAATCAAAATGACGCCTGTAAGTACGATAACAAAAGGTTTTCTTCTTCCAGCAACATCACTTAATGCACCAACAATAGGCATACCTATAGCTATGATTATTTGCATTACCATAACAACAGTATCATAAATAAATTCAGATTGAGCATAGTTTAATCCATTTTCTAATTGTCCAATAATCAGAATATATTGGTTGATTATTAACGATACAATCACCATCGAGTAAACAGTATTTGCTAAATCATAAAGTGACCAAGCAAAAACATTCCAGAGTGAAGTTTTAGTTTCTACATGAACTTCCGCCAATTCTTCAGACATGAAAACCTTATAAAACTAGCCATTTAAAAAATTATTCCAAATTTCATTTGCAAAAGAAGTATTAAAACTTCCAAAATTCTCTATGGTATTTCTTAACTTGTTTTAACATACTTGTAGCGTGATCTGATAGCTTAATTGTGGAGATTTTATTCAAAATATCAGGTTTGTTACCAAGAAGTCCTAAAATAAATTTCTTACTAACATCTTTTAGTTGGTCGATTTTGTAACCTCCCTCTAAGGTACAAGAAATTTTTCCCTCACAAAGATTTTCTGCAATTTCATTAAGTAGATATCCAGCAGCTGCAAAAGCAGAAGTTCCTAAATTAAAAACACCTACAGGGTCGCCTTCTAGCGTATCAAATCCTACAGAAACAAGTATGAATTCAGGTTGGTATTGTCTTACTATATCAAGAGAAAAAATAAGCGCATGAAGCCAATCAGTTGTATTTGTACCAGGTAATAAAGGTATATTTACGTTATAACCTCTTCCTTCAACAAGACCAATTTCATTGGGAAATCCTGTACCAGGATAGGTATACATTGGATGTCCGTGGATTGAGACATATAATACATCTTTTCGATGACTGAAAATATGTGAAGTACCATTCCCAAAATGCTGATCAATATCGATAATTGCTATTTTATTATACCCCTTGTACTGAATAAGCCAATCAGCTGCAACAGCTATATTATTAAAATAACAAAATCCTCCTGCTGAATTACTTTCTGCATGATGTCCAGGAGGACGAACAAGTGCAAAGCTTCTTTTTGTCTTACCTTCATCAACAAGTTGTGCTGCCTGTTTTGTAGCACCCGCAGCATATTTTGCAATAAAAAATGTATGTTCATTCAAAGTAGTATCAACTGATATCATCCCTCCTCCAGCTTTGGAAATAGCTCTTATTTTTTCTATATGATCACTGACGTGAACAGAAAGCAGAAGTTCTTCATCAATCAACTCAGGCATAAGAATAGATAGGCTATATATTTTCTCTTCTTGAAGCTCTTTTATTGCTTTCATAATCTCATCTAGACGTTGTGGAGATTCTGGATGTAATTTGTCCATTACATGTTTTTTGAAAATTTCAGAATAAATGAAAGCAATGTCGCTCATTCATATTTACATAAGAAACACTTACAATTAATCTTTTTGCTAATATTTTATTCAGATGTCTGTCTCCACATATTTTATATAATATTAATTTTAGCAAGAGCCATTAATTTAATGTGATACCTATGGGATTCTTTTTAGATGTAGGATTAGCGTTTTTGTTTGCTGCTCCTATCTTCATTTCAAATGCAGCTCCCGCTATGTTTGGTGGAGGTTTTCCAATTGATGCGTACAAAAATTTTTTTGATGGAAAAAGGATATTAGGTGATCACAAAACTATTCAAGGACTAATAAGTGGACTTGTAGCTGGTATATTAACAAGCATTATTGTATACTATCTTTCACATGACCTCATGATAGAGTTATATGGTTCAATAGGTTTTCAATATCCTATGTGGATTGGTTTTTTAATGGGTTGGGGGTGCAATTTTGGTGATATAGTTGGTTCTTTCATTAAAAGAAGAGTAAATATTCAGTCTGGTGATAGTTTTCCAGTATTTGATCAAACTGGCTATATGATTTTTGGACTACTATGGAGTTGGCCGGTTTTTCGTGTTTTACCTTGGCAGTTTCTGGTCACTCTTCTAGTAATTGCCCCTTTATTACATCTAGGAGCTAATGTATTAGCTTATAGTCTTGGAGTCAAAGAAGTTCCTTGGTAATTTTTGAGAAAATTTTTATGGACTTGAAAAAAACTTTTTAAATAATATTTATTTTCGTTAATAAAATTAATCAAGTAGTTTTCAATGACAGCCAGTTCTTCTGACCGAGAATGTAAATTGACTTGTAGATCTTTTTACTGTAGTAAACAAATGTTGAAAATAGTGAAGAATAGTAATAAGAAGACATTTTTATGCCTAATGGATGAAGGCGAATGTTTGGGATATATGTGTAACTATGCAGAGTGCAGAGAACGCAAAATGAGCGACTCTGGGCAGTGTTTACTTCCATTTAAACCTCCACAAAAAACAAAACTTCAACCTGAGAAACGTAATAAATATTCTGAATATGATTATTTGACTCCAAATGAGCTTGATGACAAGCTTAGAAAAAAATTAGCTAAGAAATTTTAGGTTTTGAAAGCTAGCACTACCTTTTAATATACGAAAACCTTTAGATTTGATTAGTATAAATGAGATGAATTTTATGTTTTCACCAAATTCTGCTCAAGGAGATAAGAAATTATTTACTTTTGGTATTCCCACCTTAGACGAGATACTAGGAGGAGGGGTTCCTGCAGGTTCAAATGTTCTTATAGAAGACGAGATAGGGGCTGAAGCAGATCCTTTTGTCTTACAATTTCTTGCGGAAGGTTTAAGATCAGGGGAATATGGGTATATTTTTTCAACAGAACACCAATATGAATATTATAACCAATTTATGAATGGAATCGGTGTAAATCCTGATATGTTAGAAGCTACGGGAAGGATGAAGTATATTGATGCTTTCAGCAATCAGGATCATCATTCCCTCCTTATGACTTCCAGTC
>CAZJUB010000048.1:0-19312 GCA_964549075.1 uncultured archaeon
CCATATTTTTAAGTTGTGATCCAAGTTCTATGATTCTCTTTCCGATTTTATCCGCATCTTCACGTAAAATGTCACGCATCTGCTTTCGGACTTGGACTTCTTCATTAATCTGATCACGTTTTTCTTTAGATTCCTTTGCTTCTTCAAAGAGTTTGCGTGATAATTGATTGTTTTTGTCCCTAATGCTTCTTTGTTCATTTCTCTTTGAGTTGCATTCACGAAGCTTGTCAATCAATTCTTTTCGTCTCAAACGAATCTCTTCGAGATGTTGTCGTTTTTCGTCCAAGCTCATTTCTTCTGTTTCAGTACTCATCGTTAATCCAAGCTAGATAGCTTACATGTTCCCTTGGGTCAATCTATCTACAAAGAAGATAAATTCAATTTAAATTTTGTGTCAACACACTGTGTTGTTTTTTCTTGAAAATTGAGTGCCTTATTAAATCTATTTTTTATTTGATCTTTTCATTCTAAGCTCTTTAGATCTGCATTTGCGGCATTTAGTTGCTGTTTTTGGATTAGTAGCATAACATTTACGACAAACTTTTTTTTCCATTATATGTGATCTTGCTATAGCCCTGTATTCTGGATTTGTTACTGGCACAAAGGCTCACCTCAATTCTTCTATTTCTTTGCAAATAACAGTATAATAAAAGCATTTCTATTAATAGCAAAAGTTTTTGAAAAGTACATAAATCACTTTTTATGTAGTTGTTACATATCTATACTGAAACTTTTCTTTAACATGATTTAATAATTCTTCGAGTTCTTTCCAATCCTTTTCATTCTCATCTTTTAGAAAGATCTCAATTTCCTCCTTGTATTCTTGCAAGTCTTTTATATCAGCAATATATGAGTTAACTTCAGACTTGATTTTTTCAATTTTTTCAGGAATATCCTCTAAAGAAATTTTAGTTTCCAATGATGTTAAATCACCATTTTCTTTTGTTGCAAGCAAGGCAGTAATATTGTAGTCTAGTTTTGCAATTTTTGAATTTAACGAAAAAATTCTTTGATTTATCATTACTGTCATATTTTCAGCTCTAGAGATTAATGGGTTTTTTTCTTTCTTCCTTTTTCTGGTTAAGATTAGGATAACTGCAATGATAACTAATATTCCGATTCCAACTCCAAGAATTATGTAAAAAGTATTGGGCATTATCTAGCTAGAATTTGTGTATAAAGCTATTTAAACTTAAGTAAACTATTCTTCCCTCCTATTTCTTTGTTTTCTATCTCATTTAATTTTCTAAAATAGTGTAATATGGGAACTTTTTTATTCCACTCTTTGTTAGAGTTACTTGAACTGAAAGAATAGTTCAACATATTAAAAATAAGGTATAGAATACCTAAAAATTAATGTGAGTTTACAAAAAGATGATGGATAAAACTCACCCTATCACGATTACAATCAATTACATTCAAATTCCATGAATTATTATAAAGTGTGATAAATGAATAAAAACATAATTTAGATTAGTCTAAATTCTATTAATTTAAAGTAGGGTAGGGATTTGCAGGATTTTTCCATCGTTTTAAAGTAAGCAAATGCTACGAAAATACTAAGCAACGTACAAGGTGAAAAAAAATTGGGTGCTAAAACTGATAACTCAACTACAAAATACGAAATTCGTGCATCCTTCGAAATTGATGGTGTTGTTGAAAAACCTGATATTATTGGAGGAATCTATGGACAAACGGATGGATTATTAAGTGAAAATCTAGATATCCGTGAACTTCAAAAAACAGGTAGAATTGGAAGGATAAATGTTGAACTTCACAGTGAAGGAGGAAAAACTTCTGGAAGAATTTTCATTCCAACAAGTTTATCACGTATGGAAACAGCTATTTTAGCTGCTACTCTTGAAACAGTTGATCGTGTGGGTCCATGTAGCTGTGCTGTAAAACTTGATGAAATTGTAGATGTAAGAATTAATAAACGTCAAAGTATAGTGGATCGTGCTTCTGAGATAATTAGGCAATGGGATCAAAAAGTAAGTCCATTTTCTAGTAGTATTAGTTCAGAAGTAGAAAAAACTACTAAGGCAAGTCAGGTATTAAGCATAAGTGATGAAGGATTTTCTGCAGGACCTGGTTTTGAAAATCAAAAGAAAATAATTCTTGTTGAAGGTAGAGCTGATGTAGTCAACCTACTAAAATATGGTATTGATAACACAGTCGCAGTAAATGGAACAAGTATTTCTCCAGAATTAGTTAAATTAATCTCAAAGAAAACTGTAACTGCGTTCTTAGATGGAGATCGGGGAGGAGATCTTATTCTAAAGGAACTCCTACAAGTTTCCCATGTGGAATATGTTGCTCGAGCTCCACTAAAAAAAGAGGTGGAAGACCTAAATCAAAAGGAGGTTACAGAAGCTTTAGAGCATGCTGTCCAGTTAAACGATGCAGTATTCCTTACAGGAAAAGATGCAGAAATTACAGTTAAAGAATTTCTTGAAAAAAGCAAACCTCAGAAGAAAAGGCTTCGATTCGGATCTAAGAAAACAGAGATAACTAAAAAAGAGACAACCAAACAGAAAGATACAGGTATTAAAATTATAAAACCAGCATTACCTTCAAAAAAGCCTGAAGTTAAAAAAACTAAGCAAAAAGCAGTAAAAACTGAAAAAGACGTTGAAAAGGAGAAAATTCCAAGTAAACCGGTTTCAACCAAACCAGTAGTGTCTGCACAATCGACTCCTGCTAGTAGAACAACAACTCAAAAAAGACCTCCAAGTAGACCTTCAGGTAGACCTCCAGGTAGATCTCCAAGTAGGTCTTCTTCAAAAAGACCTTCGAGTAGCCATTCTAGCAGAACCAGTACTCGAACCAGAACTTCAAGACCTCCAAGAAGAGAAATCCGAAAGGTCGAGTTACCTGAATATTTATCAAACGCTGTTAAGGAAATCAATACTAAATTGGAAGCAATAGTTTTTGATGAAGCAGATAAAGAGATTATGAGAAGCTCTGCTGCTGAAGCTTTCGATAATCTTGGTAAAATTAAAGAAGGTAAAGTACTCGTAATAGACGGAGTAATGACTCAAAGATTACTTGAACGATCTAAGGAAAAAGGGATCACTACTGTAATTGGAGCACGAAAAGGAGAAATATCTAAAAAACCAACTAACGTTAAAATAATTGAATTTAAGAACGTTTAATCCTTCCTTTTTTTTATTTATTTCCGTAAAATTTATGAATTTAATATTTCTTGTAGAGTTGAGATGATGCACTTGGAATATCTATAACCTCCTTCAGATTTTTATTTGCTAGGTTAGTGAAACCAAGGTATTTTCACGATTATATTTTTGCATTGAGGTGTATTTAAGTGACTATAGATGAAAAGGTTAAACTGGTAATTAAAAATACTGAGGAAGTGATTCTTAAATCTGAAATACGAGATTTAATAGAGAAAAAGAATAATCCTAGAACATATATCGGTTTTGAGTTGTCTGGCTTAGTACATTTAGGAACTGGAATTGTATGTGGCAATAAGATAAAAGACCTTATCAAAGCTGGTTTTGAAACTATTGTATTTCTAGCAGATTGGCATAGTTGGATAAATAACAAACTTGGAGCAGATATGGAAAAGATTCAACTAGCTGGAGAATATTTCAAAAAGGCTTTCGAATCTGTAGGTGTCAAAGGACCTAGAGTAAAATATATCTGGGGATCTGAATTAGCAGAAAAGGTGACTTACTGGGAAAAAGTTGTGAGAATAGCAAAATCTAACTCTTTAACAAGAGTGTTAAGAACTTTACCTATAATGGGTAGAAAGTCTGAAGGCGACCTTGAATCTGCTTTCTTGTATTATCCCGCAATGCAGGTCGCTGATATCTACGATATGGAAATTGATTTAGCTTACGGTGGTATGGATCAACGAAAAGCTCACATGCTTGCGCGTGATACTGCTGAAAAACTTGGAAGAACCAAACCTGCCTGTATTCATACCCCTCTCTTAACTGGTTTACAAGGTTTTGGTAGAAAAATGGATTCTGAATCAAAACCTGATCTTGCAGAACAAATAGATGTTAAGATGTCTAAATCAAAACCAGAAACATGTGTTTTCATACATGATACAGAAAAAGAGATTTTCGAAAAAACTACAAAAGCTAATTGTCCTGCAAAACAAGTGATAGCAAACCCCATTACTGAAATCGTCCAGTATATCCTTTTTGATGTTTTTAACGAAATTAAAATTGAACGGGATGCAAAATATGGTGGTGATTTAATCTACCATACCTTCAAATCTTTCAAGGAAGATTATGAAAAAGGTGAGATTCATCCTCAAGACCTAAAGATTAATGTTGCAAGATTATTAAACCAGCTTTTGACACCTTCACGAAAATACTTTGAAAAACATGAAAATCTTATAGAAGAAGTTAAAAAACTCTGATTTCTTCTTTTTCTTTAATAGTCTTTGACAAAAAAGTTCAATACCATTCATACGATAGTAATGTGCCTTTATCGAGGACTTTCTAGAGATGGCAAGAGCTAACAAGGAAAGAAAGTGCAATAAAAAGGCAAAAGACTACCAACGGGCTCCTATGGAGTAGAGTAGGACTCTACACAATGAAGTAAGGGCAACCCTGGTAGACAACAGTTGCTCCTGAGGAGCTCAACTAACTGATATGGGAAAATCCCTAAATATGATGTTTAGAGTTAACCTCAGGAGCATTATTTCTGTTTTAAGATGAAAACATAAAAAATAAATAATGATTCAATAATCTTCCCGTGTTTATGGGGCAGTGATCTAGCCTGGTCTATGATGCCGCTCTCACACAGCGGATGTCGCAGGTTCAAATCCTGCCTGCCCCACCATCTCATCGTTAAATTATGGGTCGACAAAATGCCTCAGTTAGTCAAAGGAGGGAAATATGTTTTTGGTTGGTCTTATGTTGGGGATGAGGGTAAAATCTCTCTCCCTCCTGAAGCTTGGATTGAGTACAACTACCAATTATATGATGAAGTTATTTTGATTTCGGGGAGTAAAACTTCAGGGGGTTTTAGTATCATAAAAATAGATAAATTACTAGAATCGTCTTTGTCAAGGATAATAAGTGAATCACAAGGTAATCTTCCAAAAAACGAGATTTTTCAAAATGGAAATAGGAATTTATTTGTTTCTACATTTGAAGAAGAGTGTGCTATTAATCTTAAACCCAATGTTCTCAATAAATTTGGCATTGGTCTCAATACCAAACTATTAGCTGCTAGAGGAAGCGGTTTAGGACTCGGTCTCATAGCAAAAGGCCCCATTTATCAAGAAGCTGAAAATCATCCCGAACTAGAACTTTTTACATAATTGTTGGTGTTAACAAAATGAACCTAGAACCTTCCTCTAAACAGAATAATTTTGTTGATTTATTCTCTGGTGCAGGAGGTTTTAGTCTAGGATTTAAAATGTTAGGGTTTCATGATTTACTTGCTATTGAGCAGAATGAAACTGCAGCTAATACATATAAACTGAATTTTCCAAGCTCACCTATTATTTTAAATGATATAAGAAAAATCCATGGTTTGGAAATTATCGAAAATGTACAAGATAAGATAGATGTAGTATTAGCATCTCCACCTTGTGAGCCATTCACATCTGCTAATCCTCGAAGGATGAAAACACCTTGGGAAAGATTCTATCAAGATCCACAAGGTGATTTGATATTTCATGCCATAAGAATTATTAGTGATCTAGAACCTGATTTTTTCGTTATTGAAAATGTCATCGCAATAGCTGAAGAAGAATCACAAAACATAATCAAAGATGAGCTTGGCACTATTGGATATGAAAAAATTTATTTTAATTTCGTCTCTGCAGAGAAACATGGTTGCCCAAGTGTTAGGAAAAGAGTTTTTATATCAAATCTTAAATTTCAATTACCATTTCGTAGTGAAATTACGGTAAAGAATGCCATATATAGCTTACCTTCCCCATCCTATCCAAATGATTATCAAGGACATTTTACCCTTCCTTTTGCTAAACAAGCAGAGAGAAAAGCGCTCAAAATAAGAAAAGGAGACGCAGCAGTTCATTTTAAAGGTGCAAAAGGGGAATTTCAAAACTGGATAAAACTTGACGAAAATGATGTTTGTCCTACCGTAATGGGAAAATCAAGATTCATTCACCCTACTGAGAATAGACCTTTAACAATACGCGAACATGCAAGACTACTTAGCTATCCTGATACTTTTCATTTCTTGGGTTCTGTAGAGGAAATGTTTAATCAGGTAGGAGAATCAGTCCCTCCAGTAGTTTCTAAAGGAATTGCAGAAAAAATAAAAAATAAGATTAAAGAAAAAGAATAGGGATTCTAGATGGAAGTAAAAACTTCTCCCAAGCTTGAAAATATCAGCGCCAGGGGTACATCTAGAATGTTGTGAAAAGTTTTACGAGCTTTTCTAATTGAAAATAAATCAGATGTGGAGAAGATTTTACCGTTTTTATTTACAGCTGTAAAAGAATCTTTTGCAACCCAAATAAGACGATTTTCTCCTTTGCGAGCAATTATCTCTTCTTCTCCCACCATAAATGTAGAGTCTTCATTGATAAACCATAGAGATGTGGAGTTATATGTTTGTATCATTATACTTTCCTTTTCGTCATATCTGATATAATCTGCTCGTTTAATCTGATGTTTGTATTTTCTAACAATCTCTTCATACAACTCTGTTTCTTCTAATGGCGGGATTTCTTTCACTTGATCTTTGGTAAGGAAAGGAAGTTGAACGGGGAAAAGAAGAGCAGTTGAATAAGTGTCCTCTATAATCTCCCCTACAGCTCCTTTTGCGGTATGAACAAGTAAATCAGCGATTATCCCTGTGGGACCATCAAGTAGAAAACCTATCTGTCGGTTTTGGTTTTCATCAAAAACTGGTAGAAGTATGGAATTTTTAGATATAGAAAGTTTCACATGTCTGTTATCAAATGTATATTCAAAACTATGTGTTGTTTTCAAAGGTCTGTTTTTTACAATTAATCTCATTTTAGTTCCTCCGAAAATTAATCAATATCTATGTCAATTCCTTCTTCGTCCTCTAATTCTTCTTCTAAACGTTTCTTTCTTAAATAAATCATTTCAGCAAGTTTCAAAGCTTCTAAGCCAAGTTGGGTTATAAGATATCGACCTCTAATTGCTTCTCTTGTTATGTAATTTTCATCTTGCAGGATATCTGTATGGTGTTTGAAAGTTCCACCTTTTAATTCAGTATCCTCAGAAAGCTCTTTCTGATATTGTGGAGATAATTCCAGAATCTTGAGAATCTTTAATCGATTTTTGTCTCCTAATGCTGAAAGTAGCTCTGAAGCTTCTTCATAAAATTCTTCCTGAGCTTTTATTGCAATCCTTCCGTTTGAAGAAGTTGTTCCATTAAGGTCTTCAGAATCACCAATGCTTATCACTTTTCTTATGCCTTTTTTTCCTTCTCCCCATGCAGTTCTGAGTGTTGTTTCCAGGTTTTTTCCAACAGAGTCAACAACCTTGGTTACATACTCACTTATTGTACCATCTACATCAAAATCATTTGTTCCAATAATTTTTATTGCTTTATTTTTCTGAGCTTCATGAATTTTAGATGCTCTTCTTCGTAATCTAGAAAACTCACGTCTTGTTTGAGCTAAAGCAGATCTAGTTCGACTCAAGTTTATCATTGCATTTCTAAGGTCTTGTTCATTTTCTTTCAGTTCTCGCTCAATTTCAACTTGTTTTTCTAAATCATTTTCTCTATAAGCTCTCTCAAGGCGTCTTCTGATATCTAAAGAAGCTCTTCTGACTTCTTCAACATGTCCTCTTTCTTCATCAACATCTCTTTGGGCTTCATCAATGTCTCTTCTAGCTTCATCAATTTCTTTTCTCATCTCATTGAACTCTTTATCACTAAGTCCTGATGATTTTGTTATTTTGTCTGTTTCAACCTCTAGATATTTATTGAATTCTTTTTGCATTCTTTGAGAAATTTTCTCAGCTGTTTTCATTCCCTCTTTAGTTGCTTTCTCAACTTTTTTCTTCAAATCTTTGAGTTTTTCTTTGAATTCTTCACTATCAAAATCAAAATAAAACTGATTTGGAAAGAATACGTGTTCTGGAGGTTCTGGCGGTTCTGGAGCCTCAGGTGGTTCAGGAATTTCGGGAGAAAATGATTTTTCATGTTTTTCTCTTATCGACTCTTTATGTATCCTCCCCTTCTCTCTTTCTAACCTTTCAATATCCTTTTCTAACTTCCTTTTTACATCTTCTTTCTCAGCAACGTCTAAATTCTTGTAAGCATCAGATTGGGATTTTGACAAATTCTTAATTAATTCTTTTAATTCTTCGATTTCTTCTCTCAATTCATTTATTTCTTCATCTTTTGACATAATTATTCACCTCGGTAATCATAATAAAACTCCCTCCCAGAACTGGAATCAACATCGGATTCAAAAATATTTTTTAAGCCTTCGCGGAGCTCATAAAACTCTTCTTCTAAATCCACAAACATTTCCTTTAAAGATCTTTTTAGATCTTGAGCAAATGTTTTCAATGATTCCTTTACTTCATCAACTATGTTTTCTAATTCACAATCAATTTGTTCATCAAATCTATCTTTTCTCATTTTGTCACCAACAGACTTCGTAACTAGTTTGTTTCTTCTGTACTAATCTCCTAGCTCTTTCTAAATGGTTTATTTCATCTTTTAATCTGCGGATCTCCTGATCCAATGTTTTGAGGGTTTCTTTTTGGTTCATGTTTAACACCTTTATGATTTACACACAAATCTTACTTAATTACAGATTTATGTAAGTATTCACCAAGACCTATATAAATATTACCATTTTATACACAGAACTGTAAGTATTGTGAAGTTGCTTGTTGTGCCTTTAAAAGGTGTTTTTCTGATAGTTTCTGCTTTCAAAATGTGTTCTTTTATGTTAAAAAATGAACAAGTTCTATTTGTAGATGTTCTGTAGGTGATACTTATTCATATTATAATGCTAACCAGTCTGGAATTAGTGAAAATAATTATTTGGGTATATTTACTCTAATAAAGATAGTATGTATGAGAATATCATAATTAAAGAGGTAGTAGTTTGAAAAATTTAAAACCAGAATCTTTGGTAGAAGATACAAATTTTGAGCAGATAGATATTACGCAAAGTTATCTCAAAGCCATTGATTCTGTAATTAAAAATCAAAAAAATATGTCTCCCAATCTCAAAGAAAAGATCTATCCCACTGGAATAAAGAAAATAACATATAGCCCTCAGACTGAATCTGTTTATTATTATGAAACAGATAAGATTGATAATTCAGGTATAAAAAATTCCTGGGAAATATTCGAGGATAGAGGAGCTTTGGTTGAAAGTAAGTTAATTGAACATCTTTCGGAAGTAGAGCCCATAAGAAATGATTTTGAAGCAATAAACAAAGATGAAGAAGAAATTGAAGAAATGAAAAATGGTGAATTAGTCTCTGCAATTATTGAGCATGTAAATGATTATGGAGAAAAAGCTTATCGGTATAGGATGGATAAGGGGATTAAAGAAAAATGTATGATTGTTAAATTTCAGAGAACCTCAATGGCTGAAGAGATAATCGTTTTTGGTTCTGATTCTTATTTAGTTTTGAATAGAGAAGAAGAGGAAGATATTGTTCATCAACGTATGATGAAATATATGAGTAGAACAGTAGTTAGTTGGTATTTTGAAGGTTTATTAAGAATCAAGAGATTGAACGAAAAGCAACACAAATATAATAAAAAATCCTTTAATTACTAATTATCGTTTTTAAAGAATTTATAAATAATATATATCCTCTACATATCACTCTGTATAATACTCTCTTTTAAAATAAAATTAGAACGTTTTTGATCAGTAATTAACCTAATTTAATGAAGGTGAAAAAAATGCTCTATGAACTAGATTCGATTTATTGTTCTAGATGTAAAGAGTTTACTCCCGTTTTTGATGCTTTTAATTATGATTTCTCTGCAATCGAGATTATTTGTAGCAACTGTGGAACAATATTACTAATAATGAAAACAAAATATCAAAATAGTTTTGAACAAGATTTTAATGCTAGCAGAATTGAAACTTATTTGCAGAAAGAAAATCAAAGAAGCGCTAAAAAAGTTAAAATGCAAAAGATTATGACAGGAACAAATTCAGCGTAAAATAATCATTAACCATACAATTTTTCAATGCAAACTAATTTTGTAAATTGTGAATATCGCTGAATCTGAATTAGCTGTTGTTGGAGGTGGACCTGCAGGTTTAATTTCAGCAAGAAGAGCAGCTGAAGAAGGGAGCGATGTAGTTCTATTTGATTCTGGTAGAGAGATTGGTTTACCTGAGCATTGTGCGGGATTATTAAGTGTTCAGGGTCTTACTGATTTAAGTTTACAAAATCTACCTAGTGAGATCATTCAGAATGATGCAATTAAAGGTGCAATTATCTATTCTCCTTCAGGAAAATCTATCACTGTTGAAAAACGTCAACCTACTGCATATGTAGTTAACCGTTCAAAGCTTGACCATTATCTTTACGATTTAGCAGTTGATTCTGGTGTGAAGGTACATCTGTCCTCTAGAGTACTTAATTTAGAAAGGGATAACAATTCAATACTACTAAAATTAGGAAAAAGAAGTGTGTTTAAGCATCATCAAAGTAACATTGTTATTCTTGCAGAAGGACGATTTCCTAAGCTTAATCAACAACTTGGTCTTCCTCCTCCTAAAAAAGAGAAAATTGTCTTTTCATCAATGTATATTATGCAAAATATCAAAGATATCAATGATGAGTTTGTTGAACTTTATCAAGATCAAAGATTTGCTTCTGGTTTCTTTAGTTGGATAATTCCTATAGATAATAAAACAGCTAAAGTTGGTCTCGCCTCAACAGAAGTTCCTGCTAGTACTTATCTTAATAATTTCATCAAAAATCATCCTGTTGCAAAAATCAAACTCAAAAATGCTGAGATAATTAAAAGAACAAATGGAGCTATACCACTTGGTTCCTTCATTAAAAAGACACATACAGATAATGCTTTAGTTGTCGGAGATGCAGCAGGTCAAACCAAACCTACCACAGGAGGAGGAGTTATATTTGGAGGGATTGCAGCACAAATTGCTGGTAGAATTGCAAGTGATGCAATAAAACAATCTCGTTATGATAAACGATTTTTAGCACAATACTCAAAACAGTGGAAAAAAGAGCTTAAATTTGATCTTTTAACCATGAAAATGGTTCGTAATTATCTAAATGGTTTAAGTGAGAAAGAAACAGAGAGATTTTTTGAATTAATTAATATTCCCCGAATTACGAAGATAATCTCGAACAAAGGAGATGTAGACTATCAGCGAAAAGTGGTATTTAATCTGCTATTAGAACCTAGAGTGTGGCCATTTTTTCTAAAAACAGGAATCAAATTTTTACTAAAATTATAAAATGAAAAGTATTAGTCTGAAACTAATACCTTGTTTTAAGAGCAGAAAGTTTGAGTTTAACTTTTACAGAATTTTGTGTTATCACTTTATAATCTGAGGATCCTAGAGGAACTGCTAGCTCATTGTCTATAATAATATCATCATTTTTCCCAGGATCTCTCTCAAATACATGAAATGGTACCTGTACCACTCCTCCTTCCGGAGCTTCTCTAAATTCTGTATATAATGTTAAGCCATTTAAGGGTTGGTAAACTTCATTCTTTTCAAGATTTATTGTTCCCCTATTTGGGATTCTTCCGCTGTAATTTGGTCTTTTTCCAACTCGAAAGTATAACTCAGATTCATTTCCGAGTAAATCTCTATCTTCCAAAACCTTAAGCGAAATAAGTTCAACTATAACTTGGTATCTATCTTTAAATTCTTTAGAATCTCTCTGTCCTCGGGCATATGTGTCTTTATAGACTTTCTTGACAACTCGTCTTCCCATATAATCACACTAAAAATAATAGAGAATGTGTGTTTAAAACTTTTTTTCCCTATTCATTTTTTAAGAATTCTACTAAACAGAAGTTACCTCTACGTGTTGCAGGTATTCTTTCTCCAACTCTGAAATTCATATCTGGAAGTAAGGTTTGTAACATTCCTTCCCACATAAACAAGACGAAATCACATAAATCACGCTTTCCTTCCACACATTTTTCTCCTGGTGCATATGTACAATACCCTCTCGCGGGAAATTCTACATACGCTACCTTTCTTGAAATACTTGATGTTATATCAGATGGTAGATAAGCTTTCAGATCTTCTGATGTTTTTTCTTGCAGTGTTTTAATTACGTATTGACCAATCATTGAAGAGATTTCTCTCATATTCTGCTCAGAATCTCTTATATTTATTAACAGAAATTCTATTAGGAATAAAACGTGCAGATCATTAAATTCTGCTTTTGCTTTTTTAACAATTGAATCCTCTATATCACTGAAGAAAGTTGTCGTAATCTCACCTAAGACCTTGTGAAAAATAGGCAGTATCATGGTAGAAGGGAATTCTTTCAAAATGGGTGAAAAAACTGTTTCTAGATTGAGTTCAATACTCGCTTTGACCTCTTCTTCAACAGATGAAACTTGTTGTGAAGTCGGGGTAGATTGAGCTTTTCGAGTTTGATTTGTTGTGATGGATGGCAAAACTTCACTAGAAACTATAGTACTAGAAGGAATGCTTTGCTCTACCTTCTGAATAATAATTTGCAATTGTTGAGATTCAAACTGACTAGGTATTTGCTCCACTCTTACATCTGTTTCAAATAGAAGATAACCTAATGCTTTCATCATACCTGACACAATAAGTAAATAAGGAGAAGATCCTGCACTGGAGGTTATAAATCGATTTGCACCTAGTTGAATAATTGCGTTATCTTCCTTGGTTTCAATTTCAATGTTCTTCCACCCTAAAGATTCTACTAGTAAATCAAATTGCTCTTCGATTGAAAGATCTCTATGTGGTGTAAAATAGGTATAAAAAACATCAGCTATAGCTGTAATCATAACTTTTTCAGTTTCTTTGTTAGTAATGTCAAGCGAAGCTATAATTTTTTCTAATGAATTCATTAGAATTTTAATTGTTTGAAGAGATCTTAATTTATCGCTTCCTTTATTTGTCCAAGTTGGAGAAAAACCACTCATATAAATCTGCTCCTTAATGATGCAAATACTGAAATTCCTCTTACTTAAGATGTTAAAAGCATTATTATAACCTTTATGATATTCTCGTTTCAAAATACATGAAAATTTCAGTGGCGTTTCTTTTAATATACATTACATGTTGTAATAGTTTTACTAATCTAGGATATATAAAAATAGTTTAATTCAAAAAGCTTAAAACAGCAACCTAAACGTAAGTGTATAGATAATCATTTAGTGGTTATTATGAGTAAAACAATAAGTATGCCAACATGTACCTCATGTAACAAAAAAGTTAGCCCTAGTGAAGAAGGAGTTACACGTTTCTCATGTCCTAATTGTAATGATGTATTGATTATTAGATGTAAAAAATGTCGATTATTTGGTAATGAGTATGTGTGTCCAAAATGCAACTTTAAAGGTCCATAAAAAGGTGAAATAATTGGGTGAAGTTTTAGTAGTATATGAAATAAGACCAGAATCAGTTGAAGTGACTCCAGATAAACTTGAACAATTAATTAGAAGTAAACTTCCTGAAACATTTAAGATGCAAAATGATCCTGAACATAAACCATTGTTCTTTGGATTAGTAGGACTTATTGGACAATTTATAATTCCAGAAGTCGATGGTGCTCAAGATCAATTAGAAGAACTATTTGATTCAATAGAAGAAATCTCATCTTTTCAAATGACATTTGTTACAAGATTGTAGTATTTGTTTTGTAGTATCTGTTACTCTAATTTCTCTCTTTTTCTAATTCGACAGATTTCTGCATTGTGATTCTAATTGCGAATCCTTTGGTCCAGTCATCTGGATTTTTATCTTCAATTTTTATTGCATATGAATATTTTTTCGCAATTTCCTTTACAATCATAAAGCCTAGATGTTTTCTCAATGTTTCATCAAATGGTGATTGTTCAATAGCTCTTTGAATCTCATCTCGTAATTCTGGTGGGATACCTTTTTTATCAACGATTTCAATTTCAAAGAACTCATTTTCTTCTTCATCCACAATCTCTTTTCCTGAAATTTCTATAATAACCTCAGAGTCATTAGTTTTCTGTGTTAAGCTAAGAAATACATAATAAAACATATCATAAAGATAAGTTCCCCCAAGAATTTTAATAATATTTGGGATATCTATTGTTACATTAAATGTAGTAGAAGAAAATTCTTCTTTTGTTTTTTCTAATACTCTTAACAATGTCATTTTAAGAGGAACGAAATGTAATTCATCACCGCTTGAAACGTCTAAAACATTTGAGAGTAACCTAATATCTTGAACTATTGAAGTCCCTCTCCTGACCAAAGTATTTACTCTCTCTAAAACGCCATCTTGTTCCGGTGGGATATTATCTTTGAGTAATTCATAGTAACCAGATATTCCAAATAAGATATTGTAAATATCATGAGTTAGAACATTAAGATACATTCTAGATCTGTTTGAATATTCTTCAGCGATAGATTGAAGTTTAGTTGTTTCTGTTATATCAACTAGTGTTAAAACCACACAATATTCACCAGTTAGATTATTGATGGTTGGAGACATTTGAACGAAGAATGTTCGAGTATCATGATTGCCCATCTGAAAAATTTCTATTTCTAATTTCATAGTATCCTTTGCTATATTTGCTATGACATCACGAATTTTCTGAAGCATTACCTTTGCTTTATCAGCATCCAAATTCAGGAGATGATCTAATTTTAAACCGACACTCTCATCATGACTCAAATTAAATATTTGTTCAGCTTGTTTGTTAAGATAAATCATTTCAAACCTATTACCTACTAACATTACAGGAAAAGCTGAGAATTCAGAAGTCTGAGTTATCTGTTGTATATCATCAAGAAGTCTTTTCCTCTGTAAAGTTAGGAAAAGTTGGTTCGCCATTATTCTAAGAAAATGAATATTAGACTCAGATAATTTTTCCTGAGAATTTGATATAACTAGAAGAAAGCCAAGCATCAGGTTTATTGACCCAATAGGAAGAATCAAGCCATATTGTTCTTCAAGATCTTCAAAGCTGATTTCTTCTATCTTGTTCGAAGTGTTATAATAACGCAGACTTGATATATCGAGAGTAGGTGATTTATAGTATTGAATTATTTTATCATTTAATCCAATATGATGTATTAGCGAAACTTCCTCTATGTCTTTTATGAAAACACCTATGCATTCTATTCCAGTTTCAGTTTTAATTTTAGGTAATATTCTATTTAAAATCAGTTGAATTTCAGTGGTTTCAAGTGTCAGATTTGACATTTCTACAATTAAATCAGTTTGATGTTGTTTTAGAGTACTAAGATATTCTTTTATCCATGAAACTAAAATATCAGAAATTAAAGTGGTTGATTCTTTAATGATATCCACATATCTCTCTTTGTTGAATTTTACACTATTATCAAAAAGGAGTACATTAACTGCTCCTACATTACAATCGTCTATGACTAATGGTGAGATAATAATATCAACTACACCAAGTTCTTGAAATATGTGTTTATATTCAAATTTATCCGAAATTTGGTCCAATGTTGCCCAAGTAAGTTTTGATCCACTAAAAGCTTCTGCAAATGGGTCCCCACTATCGTCAAAAAAGTCTATCTCTATTTCAACTTCCTCTAATCCCGCATGCTCATCAGTCAAACAAAATGGTACAAGACTCAGGTTTTCTGAATTATACTCTGAAACAAGTATTATTGCAGGTTTTACAGAATTTTTAATTGATTGAGCTATTTTCAAAATAATGTCCTGTTTTTCTCTACTATTAGCTAATTCATTATTCTTTAGTAGTTGTAAGAACTCTTCTAAAGTATCTGATACAAGATTATTTTCCATTTGTATCCCAATTTAGCTTTTTGTTGAAATGTAGAGATTGATGAGATTTGATTATAATCTATGTTTCTGTATTATGGCTTACTTATATTCATTGTGTATGATGTAAAGTGTTTTCAGTTATAAAAATCAATAAAAAGAGTAATAGTCTAAGTATATTTAGGAGGAGATTGAAACGACAATCACAGCTGTTCAATTGGTATCCGAGAATGTTGCAGACATTTATGGTTTCTTCTTAGGAAATAAGGATGGAATAATCTACAAAGAAACTATTTTCAAAAAAGAAAAATGTCCGTTAGATATCTTAACTAATGTCGTTAAAGCAATCTGTTCGTTTACCGAAGAAACAAAAATCTCAGATTATGGGACTATTGAGCTTTCTCATTCTCAAATATCTTTTCGAAAGATTCAAGACATAACTTATGTACTAAGTCATGGGATAAATAAACGCCAAACAGCTAATAGAGTAATTGGACTTCTAGCAGAAGAGTTTGAAGTAAGGTCCCGAGCTAAATTTCATAGTTCAGATCCTAAACAAGTCTTTTCTGGTGCATCTGCTGTATATAATCAAACTATAGAAATGCTATTTGAACCAATCTTTAAAGCTCCTCCCAGTGATAAAGCAGAAGAAAAAAAGAAAAAACACTACCCTCAGTTAGATCTTGAGCTTGATTTAGTTAATGTTCCTATAAGTTTTGATGATTTAATGTTAGATACTAGCCAGAGTTCAAAAATTAAAGAGGAAAAACCAGTAGAACCTTTGACAAAAGATCAAATGTTAAGTGCTGTTACTTTTAACATACTAAATAGTATTTCTGGAATAGATCACCTTGTATTCGTAGAACATAACCAAGAGAAAGCAGAAATATTCTTTCATAGTGGTCATCTCGAAGAGAGTTTTATTAAGAAAACATTGTTGATTTGTGAAAAATATCTTAACAATATAATGAAAATCATGAAAGATGAAGAAATGGAGAATTCTATTCAGATTACAGATAAGTATCAAATAATATTTGTTCCAATAGACGAGAGTAATTTTATCTATGCAGTAGGAACAAAAGAGGTTGATGCTGTCTTAATGGAACCTGTTTTTGAACGAATTGCATCAAGAATCAAAAATGTTGTTCTTGAATATAAGGAAACAGATTAGTTTTATTTCTAATAAATATCTAACAACTCAGAATTAGAGATTTTTTCATTAAATAAGAAACTTTTCCATTCAGTTTTACAAGAGCAATTAATCGCTTCATCCAATATTTTTGTATCTTGATTTAAGGTGAATTCTTTCAGAATACTAATAATCTCCTTGTCACATTCCCCGCAATTATGTGCTCCTCTCTCACTTCCTCCAGCAACAATATCACAAATTAACCTTATACCGGGGTATTCTTTCTTTATTTCTCTACACAGATATAATAATGACCACAACCAAGGTGTTCTATACATTTTTTTCTCGAATAATTCAGACAGCAATGTCCCTCTATGAATACTCATAGCATTTATTGATATTGTTTTCACTCCTAATTCTATGACCTTTGAAATGCTTTTTAAAATATCTCCTATTGAATCAAACTCAGAAATAAAAGGTGGTTTAAACAATAAGTAGGTTTTAACTCTAGCTCCTTTGTTTTGTATTTTTGTTACTGCTTTAACAAAGTCATTCCAGAAAAAACCTTTGTTAATAGAATTTTGAAGGATGTTGTCATTAGCACTTTCTAAGCCAATTGCAATTTCAATTTTGCTAATTTCAATATTCTGTGCAATATTGTCCAAAACTGATTCTGTGATATATTCGGGTCTTGATTCTAACACAATTTCCTCAATCTGCTCATATTTTGCAGTTTCTTTCATCATTTCTTTTTGTATTTCTAGAGGAATCTCTTTGAGATCCAGAAAACTACCACTAGTAAACAGTTTTAATGAATATTTTAGTTTCTTCTCTATTTTTTGGTTAAGAATTTCTTTGAAGGAGGTTAGCATATCATCATAATTTGGTTGCTGAGGATTATCATAGATGTATCCACATATTGAACAACCACCACTCTCTGATAGAGCCCAAGAACAACCTTTTGTTGGGAGAATCAGAACTAATGCTTTACCTGCTCCCGTTATTAATCGATGATCTTCTACCCAACTAACAATCTTCCTTGAATGTTCTCTTTCTTCAAGAGATTTCTGTCTTATCTCTCTTATAATTGATGAAAGAACTTGATTTATCTTCATCTCTTCACCTTTAATTTTTTCTTAACTTCAGCTAAACTTCCTGAAGTCATTTTATTCATATCCAAACCAGATACTAAAGCTCGTGCAGTTGCTATTACTTGATTATTGTTTATTATGAAGATTTCATCATCAGGATGAATATTTTCATCTGCATGAATACATCCTGGCGCATAAATATTACTTCCAGATACATATTCTGCACCAAACTCCAGTTTAACTAAAGTTTTATCTACGATTTCTTGAGCTACATCGGGTAAAATTGAGAGAAATCCTGTTTTTGAAGAGACTGTAGCTATGAGTCTTTTATCTCTAAAAACTTGTAAATTCTTTGGATATTTGCCTTTGATTTTAATGTTGTTTGAAAATAAAATGTCCCCTGTATCATTACCAAACTGATAATCAGCTACAGTTTTTAGATTACTAATCCTAGAAGGTGTTGAGTTAATTTCATGGGCACCTAATCTCGGATTTATAGAAGTTAAAACCTCACTTAGTTTTTTCAAAGATTCTGGACTTGTAGGAGATTTTTCCGCAGAAGTATCTATTATTTCTAAAGATGATTTTTCTCTTATATTTTCTATAATTTGTTCATATCCGTGTCCGTGCATATGATTGATAATAATTGATTCTTTAGGAAATTGTGATAGAACATCTAATAGTAACTCAGATGTTATTGATATCTCTTCTTCTGACCAAATACCAGCTACTGGTATATCATAGAATCTCGGAGGATATATATTTTCAAGTTCTCTCGGAACAACTGACAAAGGAGATGTTATAATTATCTCTGATAAAGCTGAAAAAACTCTTTTTCCTGCCTTTTTTATTGCAGTTCTAAATTGTATGTGAGAGCGTGAAAAGGAATAAGGTTTTTTCGCTGAACAAGGTAGTAATAATATTATTTTTTTATACATTTGAGGTTTGAATCTTGTTCGTATTCTTTGTCTATATTCCAATATGGATGGATTATAGAGTGATTCTTCCCCAATACATTTTAGTTTACTTGACGAAATAACAGGTGTTCTCTGTCTGAAAGAATCACTATAATTTTTATCTAGATGTTTTAGTGTTGCTGCAAATGTTACTGAACGGTGAATATCTTTTTCCACTAATTCTCTTATTGTCCCTTCTTCTAGTGCAAAACGAATTTTAGCGATTTCGTTTTT